>NZ_JAHBDR010000074.1:0-48805 GCF_019956575.1 Pseudomonas sp. A-R-19 | reverse complement strand
ACCGAAAATCCCTTGTGGGGGCTTGCTCGCGAAGGCGTCAGTACATTCAAAACTGACGTGTCAGACACACCGCTTTCGCGAGCAAGCCCGCTCCCACAGTTGATTGCTGTCGTTCACTGATGTTGTGTTCACCGAAAATCCCTTGTGGGGGCTTGCTCGCGAAGGCGTCAGTACATTCAAAACTGACGTGTCAGACACACCGCTTTCGCGAGCAAGCCCGCTCCCACAGTTGATTGCTGTCGTTCACTGATGTTGTGCTCACCGAAAATCCCTTGTGGGAGGTGTTAGCCCTGATTCTTGAGAATGCGCCCCAAAGTCGCCAAAGCCTCATCAATCCGTGGCGAATACGGCGCGCCACAGCCAATGCGTACAAAGTGATCGAAGCGATGGGCGTTGGAAAAGATATCCCCAGGCGAAATCTGGATGCCGACCTTCAGCGCTTCCTGAAAAAGCATCATCGATGAATGCCGGCGAGGCAGTTCCACCCACAACAGCGTGCCGCCTTGCGGATGGGTCACGCTGGTGCCGATGGGGAAATAACGGCTGATCGCTGCACTCATCTGCTCGCGTTGCACCGTCAGGGTTTTCCTCAACCGCCGCAGGTAACGTTCGTAGGACGGTGTGCGGATGAATTCGCTCACCGCCAATTGCGATAACACCTCACACCCCCGCGACTGCGTATGCTTGAGCATCTCCACGCGGTCGTGCCATTTGCCGGCGCTGATCCAGCCCAGGCGGATGCCCGGTGCCAGGGTTTTGTTCAGCGAGGCGCAATAGATCACGTTGTCGGTGCGGTCCCAATGTTTGAGCGTGGACAGCGGCTGCTCGCTGTCCACCAGGTCGCCGTAGGTGTCGTCCTCGATCAGCACGGTGTTGTGCTCGGCGCACAGTTTCACCAGCCGAGCCTTGTTGGCGTCGGTCATGATGCTGCCCAGCGGGTTTTGCAGGTTGGGAATGACGATCAATGCCTTGACCCGTTCGGGGCCCTGCAGCAGCAGTTGCAGGGCTGCCAGATTGAGCCCGGTGTGGGCCGAGGCCGGGACTTCCAGCGCGCGCAGGTTCAGGCTTTCGAGAATTTGCAGCAAACCGTAGAACGTCGGCGACTCCACGGCCACGGTGTCGCCAGGACGGGTGACCGCACGCAAGGCCAGGTTGATCGCTTCGCTGGCGCCGTTGGTGATCACGATCCGCTCGGGGGCCAGGTGGGTCTTGCTGGCCAGAGCCCGCCGGGCAAGGATGTTGCGCAAGGCGCTGTTGCCGCAGGTCGAACCCGCGGCACCGAGCAGGTTGGCGTCGTAGCGCAGGGATTTGATCATGCTGTCTTGCAAGGTCTTCAGCGGGTACAGCTCTGGCGCGCAGTAGGCGCTGGCGAAATTGACCTTGATCGTCGCGCGCTGACTGGCCTTGAGCACCGCGCAGACCTGTTCATGAATACCGACATAGATACTGGAATCCAGCGCTGGCGCGAAGGCCGGGGCGGGTTTGGGCGCGGAGTCGGGCTGGCGAATGTAGTTGCCGGAGCGCGGCCGGGCTTCCAGCACACCGTAGTCCTCCAGTTCCCGGCACACCTGCACGGCGGTCGACAGGCTGACGGCGTGTTTTTCCATCATCAAGCGGATCGAGGGCAAGCGTTCACCGGTTTTCAGGGTGCCGCTGCGGATCGCGTCCAGATAGTGGTTGGCCAGTTGGCGATACAAGGGAGTCGTGTTCATGATGACCTCAGCAGTTGCACCACCGAGGTCTGGGCTGGAAAGTGAGTTGACGCTCCCCGCAGGCGGACCCGTGGTGCTCATGGGTTAAGGGAAGTGTTGTTCTGCGTCGATACTGGAAGAGTAATCGCGGTTTTGCCCGAATCACGGGCAATAAAAAGCCCCGCACTGATGGCGGGGCTCTTGACTGGTCGCTGAGGACCTTGTGGCGAGGGGGCTTGCCTGTGGCGAGGGGGCTTGCCCCCGTTGGGTGGCGCAGCCACCCCTAATCAAACTATTTGAGTTATTGCAGGAATACCGCATTCGCCGGATTTACGACGGCTTCGCCGCCGAACGGGGGCAAGCCCCCTCGCCACAGGCAAGTCCCTCACCACAACTGCCGTGATTACTGCGCGGCGATGCTGTAACCATCGAACGCGGTCTGCTGCTGCAGGGCGGTGATGATGTTCTTGCGGTTGACCGCTTGCTCGGCGCCGCTGTTGTCCAGGAACGTCTCGCTTTCCAGCTCCGCCTCTTCGCCTTCGCCAACGAAAGTGAATCCAAGGAATTCCAGGGCTTCACGGTCGACGTTCAGGCGCGAACGCGGGGTGCGCAGCGGCAAGGTGACGCTGATGCCGTCCTTGCTGATGGTGAACACTTCGACTTCTTTCTTGGCCTTGGCAGCCTTGCTCTTGCCGCCGCTCGGGTTGCTGATGGCCTGGTGCGTCTGGTTCAGTACTTTCAGGGCCAGGCCGTAGACGATTTCCTGGAACGCCGGATCGTCCTTGAAGCTGGACAGGATGCGGCTGATCGGGAATTTGCTGCTCAGGTCTTCCAGGGCGGCGATGTCTGCCGACTCGGCGTCCTTGAGCTGCTTGAGCTGACCCATCAGTTCGTAGGCCTTATCGTCGTCGAAACTGTCGTGGGCGTGGCGGATCGCGGCGCGAAGTTCGCGGATCTGGTCGCTTTCGCGGGTGGACTGGAACGCGTCCAGCACCATCTCGCTGATGGTTTTCGCCTGGGGTACGTGTTGTGAAAGATTGATGGAGTTTTCGTATTCCGCTTTGGACGACAAGGTAACTACGGATTCGGCGGTGTTGGAATCGGACATTGAAATTTCACTACTTCTTTGAACTTGAATAGGGGCGAGAAAGCTTGGGGGCTTTTTCAGGCCGACTAATCTATTGGACCGGGGCGACGTTGTCACGGGCGAACAGGCGGCTGGTCAAGTTTTTGATCCTTTGCAGGTGCGAGCTTGCTCGCGATGGACGTCAACGATAACGCGTTCATCCTGAATGAACGCGGTGTCCTTGAAACCATCGCGAGCAAGCTCGCTCCTACAAGGTGTGATCAGGAATGCTGCAATTTCTGCGCACGCTTGTCCGCCAGATGCTGCACCACCAGCCTGCCGATCAGCACCAGCAAGGTCAGGCTGATCAACAACACCGAAATCGCCGCGACACTCGGGTCGACGTTATCGCGCAAGCCGCTCCAGATGCGCTTGGGCAGGGTGTCGACGTTGACGCTGGTGATGAACAGCGTCACCGCCACCTCTTCCCAGGACAGGGCGAAACCCAGCAGGGCGGTGGAGGCCAGGCCCAGTTTCAGGTTCGGCAATATCACCATGAAGGTGGTCTGCATCAGGCTGGCGCCGAGGTTGCGCGAGGCCAGTTCGATGCGCCGGTCGATGTTGCTCAACGCCACCAGCATGGTCACCACGCCATACGGCACCACCATGATCACGTGGGCAATCACCACGCCGGTCAGGGTGTCGTAGCCCATGCCCGGCGCGAAGCGGCCGAGCTTGGTTTCCATGAAGTACAGCACCAGCGCGGAAATCACCGGCGGAATCGCCATCGGCAACAGCACCAGGCCGATCAGCGCGGTGGCCCATTTGGAGCGCATGTACCAGATGCCGAGGCTGAAACTCGCCGCGAGCAAAGTGGCGATGATGCTGGTGGCGAAGGCGATGGTCAGGCTCTGGCTGATCGCATGGAACCAGTCCGGGTTGCTGACCAGCGCCTCGTAGTGACGCAGCGACCAGTTGCCTTCGGGCATCGACAGGAAGCGTTTGCTGGTGAACGACACCGGAATGACTGTCAGCAGCGGGAACAGCATGAAGGCCATGGCGATCACGGCCAGCAGCCGGGTACTCAGGCTTGTGCGATGGGTATTCATGGTTATCTCAGCCTACCAGTCGGTTCACGCGGGTCATTTTCAACAACACCCAGATCAGCGCGCTGACCAAGGCCAGCAACACCACGCTCAGTGCCGCCCCCAGGCCCCAGTTGCTGGTCTGGAACATTTGCAGGAACACGTATTCGGCGATCATCACCGTTTGCCCGCCACCCAACAGTACCGGGGTGATGAAGAAGCCCAGGCAGAACACGAAGACCATGATGAACGCGCCGAGAATCCCCGGCAGGGTCTGCGGCAACAGCACTTGCCAGAAGGTGCGCAAGGCGCCGGCACCCAAACCGCGAGACGCCATGAGCACACGCTGATCGAGTTGACGCATGGTCGACAGCAGCGGGAACACCGCGTACGGGATCATGACGTGGAGCATGCCGATGACCACGCCAATCTCGTTGCGGCTCAGTTGCAGCGGCTGATCGATCAGGCCCATGCCCATCAGCCCGTTGTTGAGCACACCGTTGCTGCGCAGGGCAATCAGCCAGCCGAAGGCGCGCACCAACACGGAAATCCAGAACGGGATGAAGATGCAGATCTCCACCACCCGCTGCCAGAACGGCGGGCTGAACACCCAGCAGTACGCCAGCAGATAACCGATCACCAAGGCCAGGCCACTGACGGTCAGGCACAGGCGCAAGGTGCGCCAGAGCATCTCGTGGATGGCCGGGTCCGTGGCGATGCGCTGGTACTGCTCGATGCCCGGCGTCGGCAGCGAGAAGCTCCAGCCGACCACGCCGAGAAATGGCAACACGTAGAACACCAGCAGCAACACCGGCAGCGGGAACAACAGCAAGCCGCGCTCCAGGCCCGGCGAACTGAAGCGGGGCTTGGGGGCGGTCAGGGTTGAGGTCAGGGTGGTAGTCATGGTCACAGGCTCACTTGGACAACCGCGTCAGGTACTCTTCGAGGGCCTTGGAGTAGTTATCGGCGTACCACTGGGCGTTGAGGGCGATCTGCTTTTTCAGGTTTTCTTCCGAGGCGCAGTTCGCTTCCAGTTGCTTGGCCGACATGAGCTTTTCCGTGGCGCTGTTGGACGGTCCGTTGCCCAGCAGTTCAAACAGCTTGAGCTGGCCATCAGGCTGCAACGCTTGCTGGATGAACTGCATGGTTGGCTGGGTGCCGCCCGGGTTGCCGTTGAGCACCGCCCAGCTGCTGGAGTTGATGAAGCCGTTGTCGAAGCTCCAGCGCACGCGGTTGTCGGTGTCTTCGCTGAGCAGCTTGGCGCGGGTGTGCCAGATCGCGCCGACCGACACTTCGCCGTCGACCATCAGTTGCTGGCTCTCGGCGCCCGAGCTCCAGAACGACAGCACGTGGGGCTTGATCTCGTCGATTTTTTTCATCGCCCGTGGCACGTCCAGCGGGTACAACTGATCAGCCGGAACGCCGTCGGCCAGCAACGCCGCTTCGAGCATGCCGTTCATCCACTTGTACAGCGTGCGTTTGCCGGGGAATTTCTTCACGTCCCAGAAATCGGCCCAGGTCTTCGGCCCGTTTTCACCGAATTTTTCGCTGTCCCAGGCCATCACGTAGCTGAACTGGTAGCTGGCGATGCCGAAATCGGAGGAGAGCGCCGGGGCCACTTGATCACGCTTGATGGTGTTGTAGTCCAGCGGTTGCAGGATCTTTTCCCGGCCCAGCACGATGGCGCTGTAGCTCTCGACGTCGACGACGTCCCAGCTCGGTTGACCGCTGGCCAGTTGCGAGCGGATCGCGCCCTCGGTCGGGCCGGCGCCATCGATGCGCACCTGGATGCCGGTGTTCTTGGTAAAGGTGTCGGTCCATGCCGAGCGGAACGCATTCAGGGCATCGCCACCCCAGTTGACCACTACCAGCGGCTTGTCCGCCGACCAACTGATGCCGCTGCGTAGCGCCAGTGGTACCGCGGCCAGCAGGCCCATGGCCTGGATGAAGGTGCGACGGTTGACCTGACCGTCACGGGCCTTTTCGATAAGCACTTCGATGCAGTCTTGTTGGTGATCCTGGCGCATGGGCAAGTCCTCAGGCGGCGGGTGCCTGCGTGGGCACCGGCCTTTTTGTTGTCATTGGAAGAGAGCTTTGTGACGCAATTTCTTGGGGGTCAGGCCTGTAGCAGGAAGCTTTGTTGCACCGGCCAGCTCAGCCACACCGGGGCACCGCTTTGCATCAGCGCGCCCGGGTGATTGCCGGGCACGGACAGGTTGATCGGCAGCGTGTCGCCGCCGACCTTGAGTGCCAGGTGGGTACTGGAACCCTGGTAGACCTTGTCGGTGAGTTGCGCCGGCATCACGTTGTAGCCGTCGCGAGTCGGGCAGTCGCTGTGCAGTTCCATGTGCTCGGGGCGCACGGCCAACACGATCGGTGCCGCGCTCAGTGCGTTCGGGGCCTGGGCATGCAATACGCTGGTGCCGCAACGGCCGCTGGCGGTCTGGCCGTTGCGGGTCAGGTTATCCAGCGGGAACAGGTTCATCTTGCCGAGGAACTCGGCGACGAAGCGGCTCTCGGGGCGGTTGTAGATGTTTTCCGGGGTGTCGACCTGGGTCAGCTTGCCGTGGTTGAAAATCGCGATGCGCGAGGACAGTGCCAGGGCTTCGTTCTGGTCGTGGGTGACGAAGACGAAACTGGTGCCGACCTGACGGTGGATGCGTTGCAGCTCGGTCTGCAGTTGTTCGCGCAGGTTCTTGTCCAGCGCCGACAGCGGCTCGTCGAGCAGCAGCATTTCCGGCTCGAACACCAGCGCCCGGGCAATCGCCACGCGCTGTTGCTGGCCGCCGGACATTTCGGATGGCTTCTTGTGCATGTGCGCGCCGAGGCCGACCACTTCAAGGATGTGCTTGACCCGACGATTGCGTTCTTCGGCCGGGACTTTGCGGATGCGCAGCGGGTAGGCGACGTTGTCGGCCACGGTCATGTGCGGGAACAGTGCATAACCCTGGAACACCATGCCGTAGTTCCGCTTCTCGGCGGAGCGCTTGATGATGTCGACGCCTTGCTCCATCAGCTTGCCCGACGTCGGGCTGAGGAAGCCGGCCAGGATCATCAGCAAGGTGGTCTTGCCCGAGCCGGACGGACCCAGCAGGGTAAGAAATTCGCCTTTGCGAACGTCGAGATCGACGTTATCCAGCGCCGCGAAACGGCCGTAATACTGGCTGATACCTTGAGCGCTGAGCTGAATCGCTGAACGGCTGGACACAATGAGGTTCCTCTTTTTATTGCCCATAAGACGTACGAGGACGGATGTGAATCCGAAATGGGCTTTGAGGCTTATTATTGTTAAAAATATCGCTACATCAATGGAATTATTTTGCTCGTATTGGTTAGTTTTATTGAACAAATAAGCGTTGTTTCCATCTCCGCCAGATGCACCGAAACAGAGCCCAATGTGGGAGCGGGCTTGCTCGCGAAGGCGGCGTCATATTCAACATGTTTGCTGACTGACCCACCGCTTTCGCGAGCAAGCCCGCTCCCACATTGGGTATGCGGTGAGTATTAGAGGGTGTCCTGCCAGGTTTGATGGGATGACTGCAACTGCGTCTTCACCCAATTGCTGAAGGCCTGGACCACCGCACGCTCGGCCTTCTGCGGGTCGGAAGCCAGGTAGTAGCCACGGTGCAGATCAATGGTGATCTCGAACGGCCGCACCAGCAAACCCTTGGATAACGCATCGCCGCTGATCAGGTTGTCGCCGATGGCGATGCCCTGGCCGGCGATGCACGCCGACTGCGCGCAGTGCGCGTCTGAGAACAGGATTCCGCTGGTCGCGTTGACCCCGGAAGCACCGGCGGCGGTCAGCCACACGCGCCAGTCCGAATAGTCGGTCATGTGCAGCAACGGGTAGTTGCTCAGTTCCTGCGGGCTTTTCAGGCCGCTCAAGGCGTTGATCAAGCGCGGGCTGCACACCGGGAAAAAGCGCAGCGCGACGATTTCTTCAACATTCATTTCCGGCCAGTCGCCAATCCCGTAGGCGATGAACAGGTCGACGGCGGGGTTGTTGACGTCGTCCGGTGTGCGCGGGGAGATCAGCTGCAATTGCACTTGCGGGTACTGCCGCAAGAAGGCGCCGATGTGGTGGCACAGCCAATAGGTGGCGAACCCCGGCGCGCAGCTGACGCACAGCCGTCCGGAAATCTCCTGGTCGTCGATCAACTGCCCGGCATCGAGCAGGTTCAACAGAATCCCGTGGACTTCCCGCGCATAACGCTCGCCCTGATACGTCAGGCCGATGCCCCGGCCAATGCGCTCGGTCAGGGCAAAACCGACGCACTCCTCAAGCTTGCTGATCTGGTGGCTGATCGCGCTGCGGGTCAGGTTCAGTTCACGGGCGGCGATCGACACGCTGCCTGTGCGGGCAACCGCATCCAGCGCACGAAGGGCTGTCATCGAAGGAAAGCGCATAATTCATCCCGTTCAAAGATGGAAGAAAAGGCCAGCGAACACCGGTTCCTTGTGGCGAGGGAGCTTGCTCCCGCTCGACTGCGCAGCAGGCGCAAAGCTCGTCGTGTCATGCAATTGGGGCTTCTACGCAGCCCAACGGGAGCAAGCTCCCTCACCACAGGTTCACCTTTGGCCTTCCGTATGGTGACGTAAATCGAACAGTCAGGCCAAAAAAAATCGATTGTTGTATCGGTTGATTCAACAATACTAGCCCCATTCGTCGTTGGGCCGATGCGGCCCCTTATCCAAGAGGTGCTGCATGACCCGTTGTGCCGAGGCGCTCGTTCAGTTGCTGGAAGGCTATGGCGTTGAAACCGTCTTCGGCATTCCCGGCGTGCACACCGTCGAGTTGTACCGTGGCCTGCACGGCAGTCGCCTGCAGCACATCAGCCCGCGCCACGAGCAGGGCGCCGGGTTCATGGCCGACGGTTATGCCCGTGCCAGTGGCAAGCCCGGGGTGTGCTTCATCATCACCGGTCCCGGCATGACCAACATCATCACCGCCATGGGCCAAGCCTATGCCGACTCGGTGCCGATGCTGGTGATCTCCACCTGCAACCGTCGCGAACACCTGCGCCTGGGCCATGGTCACCTGCATGAACTGCCGGATCAGCGCGCGCTGGTCGCCGGGGTCTGCGCTTTCAGTCATACATTGCAGCACCCGTCGCAATTGCCGGAAGTGCTGGCGCGGGCTTTTGCCTTGTTTGGCTGCACGCGGCCACGGCCGGTGCACATCGAGATTCCACTGGATGTGCTGGAGATGTCTGCCGACGATCTGGACCTGCGCCCGCGTTCGTTGCCGGCCGCGCCAGCCCCGGCGCTGGAAAGCATTGACGCGGCGGTTGCGCTGATCAGCAAGGCGAAGCGTCCGTTGATTCTGGCCGGTGGTGGTGCGCACCGGGCCTCTGAAGTCCTGACCGCACTCGCCGAACGCTTGCAGGCACCCGTGGCACTGACCACCAACGCCCGTGGTTTGCTGTGCGCCGAACATCCGTTGCTGCTCGATGGCGTGCTGTCGTCGGCCCATGGTCGTGAACTGATCGCCGAGGCTGATGCAGTGCTGGCGGTCGGCACCGAACTGGGTGAAACCGACTACGACTTTTTCGGCCTCGGCCCGGTGGCGTTCAAGGCGCCGCTGATTCGTCTGGACATCGACCCGCTGCAAATCCTCGGCGTACAAGTGGCCACGGTCGGTTTGCTGGGTGATGCCGAACAGGGCTTGCTCGCGCTGTTGGAGCGCCTGCCGCAACGCCAGGCCGATTCGGCCTGGGCAGGTGAGCGGGTGAGCCGGGTCAACGCCATCGAACGTGCTGGCTGGAGCGCGAAACAGAGCCGTATGCAAGCGTTGCTCGATACGGTCCGTGATCACCTGCCGCAGCCACTGATTGTCGGCGATTCGACTCAACCGGTGTATCAGGGCGCCCTCGGCTACCGCGCGCCAACTCCCAACAGCTGGTTCAACGCCGGCAGCGGTTACGGCACCCTCGGCTACGGTTTGCCCGCCGCCATCGGCGCCAAGCTCGCCCAGCCATTGCGCCCGGTGGTGGCGTTGGTCGGCGACGGTGGCTTGCAGTTTTCCAGCGCCGAACTGATCGCCGCCAAAGAGGCCGGCGTCGGCGTGATCCTGCTGCTGTGGAACAACAGCAGCTACGCGGAAATCCGCGACTACATGAACGCCAAGGCGGTGCCGTTGCTGGGGGTGGACATCCTCACGCCGGACTTCGCCGCGCTCGCGCAAAGCTGCCACGTCAGCCATCACCGGGTGAGCAATCTGCATGGCTTGCGCGAGCTGCTGGGGCAACTCGACAACATCAACCAACCGGTCATGGTCGAGGTCGACGCCGCGACGTTTCTGGCTGACTAAAACAACAACAATTTTTTCAGGTCCCCGACTCGCATAACGAACGGTGGACCTTTCAATCTCCCTGAACTCGAAGGTGGCTTACATGGCTGAGTCCGATAACTTTTCCTCTACCCATTCCGTGCAGGGGACCTATGCCGACCTGATCCTCGTCAACGGTCGCATCTACACCCAGGACCCTGCCAACCCATGGGCCGAAGCGGTGGCGATTCGCGATGGCAAGTTGATCGGTGTCGCCGGGCTCAGCCAGATCGAAATGTTCAAGGGCCCAATCACCCGTGTGCATGACCTGCAAGGCGCGTTCTGCATGCCCGGCCTGCACGACATGCACACCCACCCCGACCTCGCGCTGGCGCCGCGCTACGCCGATGACCTCGACGTCGGCATCGAAGACCCAACCCCGGAACAGCTGCGCGAAAGCATTCTTGCCTACGCCGACAGCCATCCCGGCGACGGCTGGATCTACGGTCAGTACTGGGTGCGCTACACCTTCCGCGAAGCCGGCCTGACCCCGGGCCGGGCCTGGCTCGACAGCGTCATGCCGGACCGCCCGGTGGCGTTGCTCGACCGTATGTGGGGCACCATGATGGTCAACTCCAAGGCCCTGGAACTGGCCGGCATCGATGGCAACACGTCCGACCCGCGCAACGGCTATTTCGAGCGTGACGAGCTGACCGGCGAACCCACCGGCCTGATGATCGACGGCGCCTACGCGATGATCCACGCCGCCATGCCGCCGACCCCGGTCAGCGTGCTGCGCCGCGCCTACCGCGATGGCGTGCACTTTCAGAGTTCCCGTGGCGTCACGGCGAGCAAG
Organism: Pseudomonas sp. A-R-19; assembly: GCF_019956575.1. NCBI lineage: Bacteria > Pseudomonadati > Pseudomonadota > Gammaproteobacteria > Pseudomonadales > Pseudomonadaceae > Pseudomonas > Pseudomonas sp. A-R-19. The sequence goes on along the minus strand of NZ_JAHBDR010000074.1, from coordinate 37,836 downwards.
TACGTGCACGTCTGCGAACAGCGCTTGCAGGCCCTCAAGGAGCTGGACGACAGCGGCGAACTGACCGTGCGCATCGAGGCGGCGATCAGTTGGCAGGACGACATTTTCCCGGTGCGTCGCCGCTGGGAACTGCTGGCCGGCGAACGTCACTACTACCGCAGCGCACGCCTGAGCGCCAACGCGGTGAAGTTCCATTTCGACGGTACCGTGGAGCCGAAGTCTTCGTATCTGCTGACCCCTTGGCCGCAAGAAAAAAGCTGGCGCGGCAAGCTCAACCTGACCCCGGAACACATTACCGACATGGTGGTGGACATGGACCGCAAGGGCATCCGCGTGATCGCCCACTGCACCGGCGACGGCGCCTCCGACGTGTTCCTCGATGCCGTGGCCGAGGCCCGCCGTCGCAATGGTTTCAGCGGTGTGCGCCACCAGTGCGCCCACAGCACCTTGCTGCATCCGGGCAACCTGCCGCGTTTCAAGGAACTGAATGTCATCGCCGAGTTTTCCCCGGCGGCCTGGTACCCGACACCGTTCGCCAGCGGCGCGCGTTCCGGTTACGGGCAGGAACGCCTCAAGCGTATCTACGACTTCAAGGGCGTGCTCGCTGCTGGCGGCACTGCGGTGATGGGCACCGACTGGCCGGTGGCGTCCATCGACCCGTGGCTGGCGCTGGAAACCATGATCACCCGGCAGAACCCGTGGAACGACGACCCGGCCTGCTTCGGTGACCCGATCAGTCTCGAACAGGCACTGACCGTGATCACCAGCAACGGTGCGATCGCCATGGGCCTGGAGCACAGCACTGGCAGCTTGCAGGTGGGCAAGGCGGCGGACCTGATCGTGATCGACCGCGACCTGTTCGCCGAGCCAGCGCGCAACTACATCCACAAGACCCAGGTGCTGCTGACCTTCGTTGAAGGGCAACTGGTCTACGACCGCCATTCGACGCTCGAAGCTGTCGGCCTCAAGGCCGTGTGGCAGGGCGAACCACCGGTGCTGGAGGGCAAGGCAGAATGACTTCCCAACGCATCGCCGTGACCGTCGTCTCGGGCTTCCTCGGCGCCGGTAAAACCACGCTGCTCAATCGCATGGTGCGCCGTGCCGAAGGCAGTCGACTGGCGGTGATCGTCAACGACTTCGGTGAGTTGAACATCGATGCGGCCATCGTCTCCGAAGTCACCGACGCGGTGTACAGCCTGCAAAACGGCTGCATCTGCTGCACCGTGCAGGAAGACCTGCTGGCGCAACTCGGCAGCCTGGCGCAGCTTGAACCAAGGTTGGAGCGCATCGTCATCGAGTGCAGCGGCGTGTCCGACCCGCAGCGCATCGTGCAGACCCTGGCTTATCCACAGCTGCGCAGCCAGATGCAACTGGACATGGTCATCACCGTGGTCGATGCCACCCGTCATCTGCAACTCGATGGCGAGTACGCGCGACTGGCCCGGGCACAGGTGGCCGCTGCCGACTTGCTGCTGTTGAACAAGACCGACCTGGTCGACGAGGCGCAGTTGCAGGCGCTGCGCGACGCGTTGGGCCTCAGGACTCGAGTACACGAAAGCGTGCAGGCGCAGCTGCCGGATGCGCTTTGGCTCGACACGGATCTGGAGCTTGAGCCGCGCACAGTGAAACCGCTGACGCGGGTGGCCGATGGCGATCACGGCGAGATGTTCAGCAGTTGGCTGTGGCAGAGTGACAAGCCCCTCGATGCAGAAGGATTGCGTGGCTGGTTGCAGGCGCTGCCCAGCGATGTGTTCCGGGTCAAAGGGCTGGTCAAGCTGGCGCAGGGCAACAAGGCGCATTGGCTGCAACACGTCGGCACACGCAGTCAGTTTCTGCCGGCCACGGATGAAGCGCAGGCGGTCACCACACGCCTGGTGTTTATCGCCCGCCGTGGTTTCGACGACTGGGAAGCGTTGGGGCAGGGGCTTGAGGCCTGCACCGTGAAGGTGAGCGCATGAATCCGACCGAACAACGGTTGCGTGAAGAACTTGCCGCCTGCTATCGGCTGGTTGCGCACTTTCGCATGACCGACCTGATCTTCACCCACATCTCGGTGCGCATTCCGGGGCCGGAGCATCATTTTCTGATCAACCCTTACGGGCTGATGTTCGACGAGATCACCGCGTCGAACCTGGTGAAAATCGACCTCGATGGCCACGCCGTGGAGCCGTCGCCATACCCGGTGAATCCGGCCGGTTTCGTGATCCACAGTGCCATCCATGGCGCCCGTGACGATGCGCAATGCGTGCTGCACACCCACACCAAGTCCGGTTGCGCGGTGGCGGCGCTGAAGTGCGGGTTGTTGCCGGTGAACCAGATATCGATGGAGTTCTACGGCCGGGTCGCTTACCACGACTATGAAGGCGTGGCGCTGGATTTGAACGAGCAAGAGCGCCTCGTGCAGGACATCGGCGACAAGCCGGTGCTGATGCTGCGCAACCATGGTTTGCTGACCGTTGGTGAAACCGTAGGCCAGGCGTTCATGCGCATGTACTACCTGGAAAAGGCCTGCGACATTCAGTTGGCGGCCATGGCTGCCGGTGAGTTGGTACTGCCATCAGATGAGGTTTGTGCGCATACCGAGCGGCAATTCAATGACCCGGGGCGGCCGCTGGAAGAGGGGGAGCTGGCTGACCCGGATGTGATGCAACTGGCTTGGGCGGCGTTGTTGCGTTTGCTGGAACGGGTGGCTCCGGGGTATCGCGACTGATCTGAATCCTCGGCTGATTGTGCTGGCCCCTTCGCGAGCAAGCCCGCTCCCACAGGGTGAGTGGATGTACGCAAAATCCGCGACCGACAAAAACCACTGTGGGAGCGGGCTTGCTCGCGAAGAGGGCCTGTCAGGCGACATCGATGGTGGGTGTAAGGACGCCTTCGCGAGCAAGCCCGCTCCCACAGGGTGTGTGGGTGTACGCAAAATCCGCGAGCAACCGAGACCCTGTGGGAGCGTGGCTTGCCCGCGATGCAGGCGCCTCGGTCTGTCAGGCCTGCCGCGGGGTATTCAGGTTCATCGACCGCACCGCCAACGCCGATGCCGTCTCTTCATCAATCGGCAACGAAAACCGAAACGTCGCCCCACGCCCCGGCACATCGATCAACTGAATCTCGCGCCCGTGCAGTTGCAGGATGCGATGCACGATCCGCAGCCCCAGCCCGCCATCACGCCGTGCGCCGCCGATGTTGAACGGGCGCAGGAACAGGCCTTCGCGCAGTTCCGGGGCAATGCCGGGGCCGGTATCGCTGATCGTGACTTCGATGAATGACCCTTGCGGACGCAGGCCCAGTTCGACCTCGCCACCGGCCGGGGTATGGCGCAGGGCGTTGTCGAACAGATTGGTCAGCACCCGCTCGATCAACCCGAGATCCGCGCAGGCCGCCGAGGCATTTGGCGCGAAGGTGGCCTTGAGTTCGACTTTGCGCGCTTCGGCAGTGAGTTCGAATTTCTGGAAGATGTCCTGGGCCAGATCGGTGAGAGAGAAGCGCTCCAGCACCGGTTGCACGAAGCCATGTTCCAGCCGCACCAGTTCCAGCAGCGACTGAGCCAGGCCACCGACCTTGCGGCTCTGGTCCAGCGCGATGCCGAGGTAGCGACGGCGGTCGGCGGGAGACAGCGTGGCGTCCTTGAGCGACAGGGTTTCCAGATATCCGTGTAGCGAAGCCAGTGGCGTGCGCAAGTCGTGGGAGATGTTCGCCACCAGTTCGCGGCGTTCCTGATCCTGGCGGGTCAACGAGCGCCATTGTTCTCCCAGGCGTGCCTGCATCTGCCGGAACGTGGCATCGAGCACGGCGATTTCATCGTGGCTCGCGGTTTTTTCCACCGCGACAGGCAGGGCCGGTGTGACCGGGACCCCATCGATGTCGAACTGGCTGACCGTTTCGGTCAAGCGGCGCAGTGGCCGGGTGATCAGGGCAAACGCGGTGAGACCGGCAATCAGGCACAGCAGCGCCACCAGTCCGATGGATAACAACGCTGTGTTGAGCGCCGCGCTGGTCGCGCCACGTTCGGCCAGGCGGTCGTGATCCTCACCGAGCAATACGACGTAGAGATAACCGGCCGGCTTGCCATCAACTTTCAGCGGTGCGGCGCTGAACACCTTGCGCGCATCGAGGCTGCGCGGGTCATCACCGAGAATCGGCAGGGCATCACCGCGCAACAGGCGCTGGACCGGCGCCAGGTCGACCCGTTCGCGTCGGATCCGGCCCTCGGGCGCAGCGCTGCCGACAATCTTGCCTGCGGAATCGAGCAGGTACACCTCGACGCTCGGGTTGACCTGCATCAGTTTGCTGAACAGGTCACGCACGGCGTTGGGCATCAGGCCCTGGGTGTCCATCAGCACCGTGTCATTGGCGATGTGCTGCGCCAGTTCCCGGGACAAGCCTTGCACCACTTCCTGCTCATGCATCTGGTTGGAGCGCACCTGCATCCACGCCGACGTGCCGCAGCACACCAGCAGCAGCACGGCGAACACCAGTGACAGGCGTTGCGTCAGGGTCAGCCTCATGGCTGTGGCTCCTCACCGGAGGCGAACTTGTAGCCGCGGCCCCACACCGTGAGGATGCGCACCGGTTGCGCCGGGTCGGCCTCGATCTTGGCGCGCAGGCGGTTGATGTGGGTGTTGACCGTGTGCTCGTAGCCTTCGTGGCTGTAGCCCCACACGGCATTGAGCAGGTCCATGCGCGAAAACACCTTGCCGGGCTGGCGGGCGAAGAAGTACAGCAAGTCGAACTCCCGGGGCGTGAGGTCCAGGCGCCGTCCGTCGAGGGCCACTTCGCGGGTGATCGGGTCGATGGCCAGGCCGTCGATGAGCAGGCTGCCGGCGTCCATCTTCAGGTTGCGCGCCATGGCATCGACCCGGCGCAGCAGCGCCTTGACCCGGGCCACCAGTTCCAGCATGGAAAACGGCTTGGCCAGGTAGTCGTCGGCACCCAGTTCGAGGCCGAGAATCCGGTGCACTTCGCTGGAGCGCGCACTGGTGATGATGATCGGCGTGTAGCGCGCCATGGCGCGGGCGCGGCGGCAGATTTCCAGGCCGTCGACGCCGGGCAGCATCAGGTCGAGAACCAGCGCATCCCAGTTGCCTTGCTGCAGCAGGCGCATGCCTTCGGCGCCATCGGCGCTGTGCACCACCTCGAACTGCTCATCGCGAAGATGCAGGCAGATCAGGTCGGCGATGTGCTGGTCGTCCTCGACCACGAGGACGCGTTTGGTCTGTTCCATCCAGGTCAATCCTTCAGCGCAATGTGCAAAAACCTGTGGGAGCGGGCTTGCTCGCGAAAGCGTCAGGTCAGCCAGTACCACCATCGACTGACACTCCGCCTTCGCGAGCAAGCCCGCTCCCACAGGAATAGCAGTGTTCAAGATCGGGCGTTATGCATTGTGCGGGTTTTTCGGAGCCCGAGTTATCACGAATTGTTTAACTTCCCGTGAGGATTTGGCGATCACCCAAAGCCTAGGCTGTGTTCCATGAAACACCCCTGGATTTTTGGGAGACGAGCATGTTTTCACGACGGCAATTTCTTCTGGCGAGCGGCGGGCTGGGGATGACGGCCCTGGCAATCGGCCTGTTGCCAAAGTTTTCCACAGGCACTGCATGGATCAGCGAGGCCAGCGCGGCCGAGGCGTTCGAAGTGACCCACAGCGACAGCGAATGGCACACGATCCTGAGCGATGAGCAGTACGACATCCTGCGCGAAGAGGGCACCGAACGGGCCTACAGCAGCCCGCTGAACAACGAGCACCGCGACGGCACTTTTGCTTGTGCCGGTTGCGAGCTGCCGTTGTTTTCCTCGGCGACAAAATTCGACAGTCGCACCGGCTGGCCGAGTTTCTGGGCACCGCTGGACAAGGCCGTGGCCACCCGTCAGGACCGTGCGTTCGGCATGGTCCGCGAGGAAGTTCACTGCCGGCGCTGCGGCGGGCATCTGGGGCATGTCTTCGACGACGGCCCGAAACCCACCGGCTTGCGCTACTGCATGAACGGCCTGGCGATGAAGTTCGTGCCGACGACGGTGTGATTCCCTACCACTCACTTTTTGCAGGTAATCGCCATGTGGCTGCTGGTCCTCGCTTATCTCGGTGGTGTGCTGACGATTGTCAGCCCGTGCATTCTGCCGGTATTGCCGTTTGTCTTCGCCCGTACCGGGCAACCCTTCGTCAAAAGCGGATTGCCGCTGCTGGTGGGGATGGCGCTGACCTTCGCGCTGGTCGCCACGTTGGCGGCAGTGGGTGGTGGCTGGGTGGTGCAGCTCAACCAGTACGGGCGCTGGCTGGCGCTGGTGTTCGTCGCGTTGTTCGGTCTGACCCTGTTGCTGCCGCAACTGGCCGAGCGCCTGACCCGGCCGTTGGTGGCGGCGGGCAGTCGTTTGTCGGAAGCGGCGGGCGCCGATGCGCGGCCGCGTCCCGGTGCTTCGTTCCTGATCGGCGTGGCCACCGGCCTGCTGTGGGCGCCGTGCGCCGGGCCGATCCTGGGCTTGTTGCTGACCGGTGCGGCGCTGCAAGGGGCGAGCACTCAAACGACCTTTTTGCTGCTGGCGTACGCCGCAGGTGCGGCCACCTCCCTCGCACTGGCGTTGCTGTTGGGCGGCAAAGTCTTTTCGGCGATGAAGCGCTCGATTGGCGCTGGCGAATGGGTGCGTCGCGGCCTCGGCGCGGCGATGCTGGCCGGTGTGGCGGCGATTGCCCTGGGTCTGGACACGGGCGTTCTGGCGCGGTTTTCCACGGCATCGACCGGTGGTATCGAACAAGCACTGGTGGAGAAACTGTCCGGCAAATCTCCGCGCAACAGCGCGGCGATGATGGCGCAGAACACGGCCTCCGAAGGCGCGGTGCAAGTGGCTGACAAAACCCCGGGCACCTTGCCGGTCGAAGGCAACCTGCCGCCGCTGGATGGCGCCGTACAATGGCTCAACTCGCCACCCCTCGATGCCCAGGCGCTGAAGGGCAAGGTCGTGCTGGTGGATTTCTGGACCTACTCCTGCATCAACTGCCTGCGTTCGCTGCCCTATGTGAAAGCCTGGGCCGAGAAGTATCGCGATCAAGGCCTGGTGGTAATCGGCGTGCACGCACCGGAGTTTGCCTTCGAACGCGACGTCAACAACGTCACCAAAGCCATGAAGGACTTGGGCATCAACTACCCGGTGGCCATCGACAACGAATTCAAGATCTGGCGCGCCTTCAACAACGAATACTGGCCGGCGCACTATTTTGCCGACGCTCAGGGCCGCATCCGTTATCACCATTTTGGCGAAGGCGCGTACGACGAATCGGAGCGGGTCATCCAGCAGTTGCTGCGTGAAGCCGGCGCCGCCAAGGTCTCGGACGGGCTGATCAATGCCAAGTCTGACGGCGTGCAAATGGCCCCGGACAGCAACGAAGTGCAGTCGCCGGAAACCTACGTCGGTTATCAGCGCGCGGAACATTTCGTACCGGAAACTGCACTGGTACCGGACAAGGTCGCGGCCTACAACCCACCAACGCAACTGGCCCTCAACGACTGGAGCCTGGGTGGCCAATGGCATGTCGGCGCGGAGCGGGCCACGGCCAACGCACCGGCCAGTCGCATCGTCTATCGCTTCCACGCCCGTGATTTGCATTTGGTGCTCGGCCCAGGCGCCGATGGCAAACCGGTGCGCTTCAAGGTGCTGATCGACGGCAAGGCGCCGGGTGCTGACCACGGCATGGACGTGGCCCCCGATGGCAGCGGCACCGTGACTGACCAGCGCTTGTATCAACTGGTGCGGCAGAACGGTGGCGTGACCGACCGGACTTTCAGCATCGAGTTTCTTGATCCGGGCGCGTCGGCCTATGCCTTCACCTTCGGCTGATATCCCTTCAACGCTTCAGGAGTTCGCCCCATGAAAACCCTCTTTACCTGGCGCCGTACCCTGCTGGGGTTGGCGGCTGCCGGCATCATCAGCCAATGTTCGGCCTTCTCCTTCGGCGGCGCCGAAGAGGCGGTGATCATTCCACCACCGGCCCTCGATGAAACCACCCAGGCCCGCAGCGAATCCGCCGTATTTGCCGGCGGCTGCTTCTGGGGTGTGCAAGGTGTGTTCCAGCATGTCAAAGGCGTGAAGAACGCCGTCTCCGGCTATGCAGGCGGTGCAGCCAATACCGCACAGTACGAGCGTGTCAGCGACGGTAATACCGGCCATGCGGAATCGGTCGAAGTCACTTTCGATCCAGCCCAGGTCAGCTACGGCACCTTGCTGCAGATCTACTTTTCAGTGGCGCACAACCCGACCGAACTCAATCGTCAGGGACCGGACAGCGGCACCCAGTATCGTTCGGCGGTCTTTACCAAAAGCCCCGAGCAGCAGCGGGTCGCACAGGCCTACATCACCCAGCTCGATGCCGCCCATGCTTTCGACAAACCGATCGTGACCAAACTCGAAACCTTCAACGGTTTCTACCCGGCGGAGGAAGAGCATCAGGACTTCCTGACCGAGCATCCGACCTATCCGTACATCGTGATCAACGATCTGCCGAAAGTGGCGCAATTGAAACAGCTGTACCCGGATCGCTATCAGGAACAACCGGTGCTGGTGAAAGCGGGGATGTAAATGGCGATCCGCGACTGCATGGCCTGTTGGATCAACTAGTGTTTGCCCCACATCTGTACGGCGAATTCGACGAAGCGCCGCAGTTTCGGCAACCGGTGGCGATCCTGGGCATAGACCAGGTGCATCGGTCGACTCGGCGGGCAGTAATCGGGCATCAAGGCCAGCAGTTTTCCGTCCTTGAGGTCCTGCTCGACCAAGGCGTCGGGCATCATCACGATGCCCATGCCGGTCCGCGCCGCTTGATGCAACCCCGCCGAACTGTTGATCAGCATCGGACCGCCGACCCCCACGCTGACTTCACCATCGGGGCCCGCCAGGCGCCATTCCTTTTGCACCGATTGCCAGTCATCCCCGGCCGGATAGGCAAAGGACAGGCAGTCGTGTTGACGCAGGTCTTCAGGTGTCCGCGGCGTGCCCCGGCGGGCCAGATACTCGGGTGACGCGCACATGGTCAGGGTGTAGTCGATCAGCGGGCGGGCGATCAGGTTGGAGGGCTCCAGCGCGCCGAGACGAAACGCTACATCCAGACCGTTTTCCAGCAGGTCCGGACGCCGGTTGGTCAGCACCACGTCGAGTTTCACTCGCGGGTTTTGCCGACTGAATTCGCTCAGGGCCGGCGCCAGGCGCTCGGTCCCGAAGGTCAAGGGTGCGGTGATGCGCAAATTGCCGCTCGGTTCGTCGACAGCCTGTTCGGCCAGGCGCTCGGAATCGGCCACCAACCCCAAGACTTCCAGGCAGCGCTGGTAGTACGCGGCGCCGAACTCGGTCAGCCGCTGGCGCCGCGTCGTGCGATTGAGCAGGCGCACGCCCAGCCGTTGCTCCAGGGCCTTGAGGTGGTTGCCGACCATGGTCGTGGACATTTCGCACTGCAAAGCGGCGGCGGTCATGCTGCCGGTCTCCACCACTTTGACGTAGACGGTCATTGCCTGGAACAGATCCATTATCAAGCTCTGCTTTTAAATGATTGAAGTTTTTCGCTGTTTATCCAGCTCTGGTGGCTAACCATACTGCAAAAACACCGACCCTTGCTGGAGCTTGATGTCATGACCGCCGCCTGCCTGATGAGCACTTACCAACCGCTGGCCTTGAGTTTCAACAAGGGCCTGGGCACTCGCCTGTGGGATCAGGCTGGGCGCGAATACCTGGATGCGGTCGCCGGTGTGGCGGTGACCAACGTCGGCCACTCCCACCCGAAAATCGTTGCGGCGATTACCGAGCAGGCCGGCTTGCTGCTGCATACGTCGAACCTCTACAGCATCGATTGGCAGCAACGGCTGGCGCAGAAATTGACCCGGCTGGCGGGCATGGACCGGGCGTTTTTCAACAACTCCGGGGCCGAAGCCAACGAAACCGCACTGAAAATCGCCCGGCTGCATGGCTGGCACAAAGGCATCGAGCAGCCGCTGGTGGTGGTCATGGAGAACGCGTTCCATGGCCGCACCCTCGGCACCTTGTCGGCCAGCGATGGCCCGGCAGTGCGCCTGGGGTTCAACCAGCTGCCGGGGGATTTCGTCAAAGTGCCGTTCGGCGACCTCGAAGCACTGGACAAGGTGCAACAGGCCTTTGGCTCGCGGATCGTGGCGGTGTTGATGGAGCCGATCCAGGGCGAAAGCGGCGTGCAACTCGCACCACCGGGTTATCTCAAGGCCGTGCGCGAACTGTGCAACCGGCGCTCATGGCTGTTGATGCTCGATGAAATCCAGACCGGCATCGGCCGCACCGGCCAGTGGTTCGCGTTCCAGCACGAAGGCATCGTCCCGGACGTCATGACCCTGGCCAAGGGCCTGGGCAACGGCGTGCCCATTGGCGCTTGCCTGGCCCGTGGCAAGGCGGCTGAACTGTTCACGCCGGGCAGTCACGGCAGCACGTTCGGCGGCAATCCGTTGGCCTGTCGGGTCGGCTGCACCGTGCTGGAGATCGTTGAAGAACAAGGGCTACTGGAAAACGCCCGGCGTCAGGGGGAGCACTTGCTCGATAGATTGCGCACAGAGTTGGCGGGCAATCCGAACGTGTTGGTGATTCGTGGCAAGGGTTTGATGATCGGCATCGAGCTCAAGCAACCGATCCGCGACCTGAGCCTGATCGCTGCCCGGGATCATGGCTTGCTGATCAACGTCACTCGGGGGAAAACCATTCGCCTGCTGCCGCCGTTGACTCTTGATGAGCGGGAGGTGGAGATGATTGTCAGGGGGGTGAGTGGTGTGGTGAAAGAGGGCTGAAGTTCTGCTCAGTAATGGTATCTGCACATCACGACGCGTATTTCGCCGTCTTCAACGGCATAGACCAGACGATGTTCAGCCGTAATCCGGCGTGACCAGAATCCGCTCAAGTTATGCTTGAGCGGTTCGGGTTTTCCCAGACCGTCGAAAGGCTCACGCTTGATAGCCTTGATCAACAGGTTGATACGTTTGAGCCCGGCCTTATCGTTCTGCTGGAACCAGAGATAATCGTCCCAGGCTTCCGGAGTGAACTCGATATTCATTCTTCAATCAGTTGCCTGGTTTTGGTTTTGCCGGCTCGCAGGTTACCGATTGATTTGATCAGGCGTTCAGCGTTGGCGGGGGAGCGCAGCAGATAGGCTGTCTCTTCGAGAGCGTTGTATTCGGCCAATGACATCATCACTACCGGCTCGCCTTTCTGACGGGTTACCAGTAGCGGGGCGCGATCTTCATTCACCCGGTCCATGGTTTGCGCCAGGTGTGCCCGAGCGTTGGTGTAGTTGATGGTTTCCATGTGATTGTCCTCGCTTGATGCAGAGAACGTACAGAAATGAGTACATGTTAGCAAGGCGATACCTACGAGTGGTTGTTACGTGGAAAGTGCAGCCACGTCTGTATCGAGTATCGCCGAATGTTCCTCGGGACGTTTCCGTGACAGATGTAATCCCATTCTGAGTGACATGCCATCCATTGGGTTTGTGTTCGACCAAAGCTGCGCAAACTTACAGGTGATGAATCAGCGTCGCGATTTCCTTTCGATCCGCCAATCGGATTTTCGCGCCGCAAAACCCCTCGAAAAGTCGCTGGTGCGCAGCAAATCCACTTGAATCATCACGCTTGCGGTAGCTGCCAGCCCACTCCAGCAATGCCACCAACCGTTCGTTATCCTGTGTTTCTCGCTGGTGAATGTTGGCCACGCATTCCTCGTCCCCGATGCTCAGCCAGATCAACGCCGTGACCCGATGGAGGACTTCGCTGGCGATCCAGCCGTAAACTCCTTCGATTACCCAGCGCTCCTCATCGGCCGCGATCCGCGCCATGGCCAATGCCTGTGGTCGGGGGCGGGCGATGCTGTGCGGGTCCGACAGCCAATGAATCGAATCCAGATCGACCCATGGCACTTGCAGGTGGCCGGCCAGTCGTTCGGCCAGCCAGCTCTTGCCGGACCCGGAATTACCGATGATCAGGGTTCGCGTCAGATCCAGGTCCTGTGCATTGCGACATTTCATCTTCATTCGCTGGAGTCCCGCCGGGTGAACCCGCAGAATCGACGCTCACTCAAGGGAAAGGAGCTCCGTCAGTGTGGATTCGAATTCTGTTGTTGATGATGCTGGGCATGGTTTCAGGCGTAAATTTTGCGACAGAGAAGCCGGGCATTGCCGGGAATTACACGCTGCAGGCCAGGGAAGTCGACTCCAAGCTGGTGCTGGAGCCTGATAACACTTTTGAAGCCTTCATCGAGTACGCCGGAGCCGAAGGTTCCGCCAAGGGTCACTGGAAGCGGGTCGACAATACCCTGACATTGACCAGTGACGCCGTCGAACCGCCCGCCGAAAACCTGCTGTTCAATTTAAGCCGTACCCACAGTCTGGCAGACCTGCAAGATGCGCATCAGCCCGACGGTGGCGACATGTTCAAGCAGGCGCAAAACCACTATGTGCTGAACCTGCGTTACGCCCGCTCCAGCCCCGTGCCGAGCATCGCCCCGGTGATGGTGACGTTCGAGTTCAACCAGGGACCGGCCAGCCAGCTGTTGTGGAACAACGCGGTGGGTCGACAGCTGTACTTGCCGTTTTCCGAACAGCGAACCCTGACCCGCATCGGTTTGCAAAGCAGTGCCGAGCAACCGCCACAATGGTTTGCCATCGACCCCGTGACCCGCACGCTTTCCTTGAGCTGGAAGGTTGATCGCGCGACCGGTCAAATGACTTATGGGCAACCGGATCAGCTTGGCCTGGCACAGTCGCAACAGTTTTTTCGCAATGCCCCCAAAGCGCTCGCGCAAATTGATCACAACTACATCCTGACCCTGATCTACGGAGTGACCGCCGAACCGCCGGCGATCAAGCCTGTGGATATCTATTGGTCGTTCGATGACGGTTCGGAGCAAACCCAGCGCTGGACCGATTCACGGCAAGCGCAATTGCTCATGCCGGCTCCGGCGGGCAAGGCCCTGAAAAGACTCGGTGTGAAGTTGAGCGACGATCAGAGCCCGCAATGGTTCGAGGTCGCGGCAGACAGCCGGGCAATCGACCTGATGTGGGACGAACGCGTCAACCCCACACAGATGCGCGATTTGTCCGGGGTCTTCAAAACCCTGGAGCTGGAGGTCAAGGGCGATTGCCTGGCGGTGGACCTGGGCAATGGCCTGGCGTGTTATCGCCAATAGCTTCAGTCATTGTGCTCGGGGGCAATCATCCGGGTCTTCGGCGAGCCATTCGAGTTGTGCTGATAGATCGTCTGCGGCTGCCCCAGGTCATTGAAAAACACCTGGCCGATGCCCGCCGAGTTCCATAGCCGCTCACCGGCTTCGGCGTGTTCGGGCACGTGGGGAACGATGCGCATGCGCCGCCGTTTGGTCAGCCAGTTCAGCGGCGAGCGTGGCGAGTACAGCCAGCGGTTGAGGCGGTCGAACCACTCGAGCAGGGTGGCGGGGAATTCGTTCTTGATGCCGCTGCTGGTGATCTGCCAGATGCGCGGCCCGGCCTTGCGGTGGCGAATCAGCACTTCGTAGACGAAGGAGTAATGCACATCGCCCGACAGCACCACGTAGTTACCGGGTGTGCGCGAGTGTCGGAAAATGTTCAGGATCACCTGCGCCGCGCCGCGATGGGCCATCCAGTTTTCCGCGTCCACCAGCAGTGGATAACCGCACCAGCTGAATACCCGCTGCACCGTTTCAATCAGCTTGACGCCGAAGATCGGCGCCGGTGAAACGATGATGGCGCTGGGATGGTCCAGCAGTTCCTGCTGCAGTTCGCTGAGGGCTTCCCAGTCGAGCAGGCCGGACGGCTGCTTGAGGTTCATTTCGCTGCGCCAGCGCCGGGTGCGGGTGTCGATCACCACGATGGCGGGGGTAGTCGGCAGCACGTAATGCCAATGCTGAAACTTCAGCAGGTCATCGATCAAGTCATCCTGAACCGAGCAATCGAGGTGACTGTCGTGTGTGCTGGCGCTCAATGCACTGGCCTTTTCCAGCACTGCACCGAACGCATCCGGATTGTTGCCCCAGCCCTGGCACAGCATGTACGCCAGCAGCGCGTTGCCGATGATGCGCCGCGAGAACGGATGGCCGTAGGCCGTTTCCTCCCATTGCGCGCTAAGGTTCCAGTCATCGGTGATGTCGTGGTCGTCGAAAATCATCAGCGTCGGTAGATGCGCCATAGCCCGGGAGACGTTGCCCAGGCCGGCCTTGAAGGCATCGATGCGCGTCTGCTCAAGGGCGTAACGCTGCAGTCTTTCCGGCGTCAGTGTGGGGGCCTGGGGCGCGATCAGGGTCCAGGGCGTTGGCGACCAGACCAGCAAGTACATGGCCATGACTTCGGCGAAGGTCACCAGGTGGTTGTCGGCACTGCTGCTGGTGAAAATCGGCTTGCGCGCCCCACCGAAAAAACGCTCGCGCAGGGTTTCATTGCTTTGCAGCGCCGGCAGCAGATCGGCACGGTGGTAGTAACTGGCCGGGTGCTCATAGAGCTTGGCACTGTCGCTGACCACGGCACCTTCGAGATGCTCCCCGTACAGACCCAGACGCTCGATCAAGGCGTGAATCGCCCGCAACATCGGCCCTGCCACATCGTCGGCGTAGACCTGATCGCCGGTCATCATCAGCAGTGCCGGGCGGTCCGTGGCTTGGTGTTCCTGCGCGAGCAGGGCGTCGACGCACAGCAAACCGTCGGTCGCCGGATGATGAGGCTTGCGACAGGAGCCATGGAGCAGTTGATCGATGCGAGAGCGCAGGACGAAGTTCGGGCAACCCGCATCGCCATACAGCAGGTGCGGCGCCCAATCGGCGATACCTTTGCCGTTTTCCAGCAGCAGGTCGTATTCGATAGGTTCGTCACAGGGCAGGGCGGCGTCCAGCGAGACATCGATCAAATGCACGAAGGCCTGGCCGCCTATCGCAATGACCGTGCACTGCCCGGTATCCAGTCGGATGTCGACGCGGCCCTGCAAGCGCAGGGTCAACGCCAGGGCGCGCGATCCCACCAGCCACAACACCAGGCGCGTTGGCTCCAGCCGCCGCAGCAGCGGGCCGGCGAGGACCGGTGGCAATGAGGTTTGATGTTCAGGCAATTGCAAGGGTACGGACATCCAGGGTCAAGGCTCTTGGCGCACAGGCGGGCGATGATACCGCAGATGGTTTCTGTTGCCTGTTAAGCATTACAGGCTGTTTGGGGAAGGGGATGCCTGAGGCAGAAGGTGAATGATGTAAAGAAATGAGCGTTTTTTTATAGATGAATATTGTGTGGTGCCATAGGTTTAAGTTGGCCCGCTGTTTTTAATGGTGGTGAAAACGTAATTTTAAGTATCTCAAGGGAGAGTTGGTTATATGTGGATGTCAAGGGTTAGTACTCCTTCACCGGAAATGCGTTTTCGCTGCACTGGCCCTGAACTAGCTGAGTTGAGTAGTAAAATGAAGGAGGAACTCGATTCTGTTAGTCAGGGTAAATTAGAGTTATATTTGGTGTTTGAAAAAAGTAAAATGTCGAGCTTATCGAACTCGGAGAAACAAAAGCTCGTAGAGGACTCAGGAACGCTTCTTAAGAAAAGTTCAAAAGGCTTGGAGCTTGCCGCTCTTACTGAGAAACTTGCGAGAGATAATCAACACTATGATTGGATAATGACCATCGCTGATGCTCGAATATATTCTTCGAGTGCAAAGTCGGATGCCGAGGTGATTAAAGATCTCCGCGATGATTGTTTGGAAAGCCTGCTGAAAGGTGAAACTACAAAGAAAAAGTCCGTAAGTTTTGACCCGGAGGTAAAAAAGTACGATCCACCGCGTGATTTAAAATAAAGTTGAAATAACCATTGGGTGGTGTTTTTCACAGCCACCCAATTCTTTATGATGAATCGGTCCATTACAATCCACTGGTATCCTTCCCGACCTCGAGCAGCATGAAATGAACAAAATCCTCCTGCCAGCCCTGGCTATTTTGCTGTTAGCCCAATCCCCGGCCCACGCCATCAATGACAAATACCGCAAGCAACTGGAGAAATCCGGCTGCACCCAGATGAGTGAGTTGCAGGGCTGCGATATTCACAAGACCAAGGCTGAAAACGCCAAGGCAGGGTTCACCAACCCCTCTACACCTGCCGCTGGCGAGAAAGCCGGAGAGCAGGCCCCTGACACAAAGGAGGGCGCCACCCCACCTGTCACGAAATGAAAAGCCATTGTCGTCTGATGAGAAGCGTCTCAACAGGCCTCGTCCTACAGTCCAATCAGCGCAATTCGATGCAACACGCCCATATTGCAGATTGGAGAATAAGAAAAATGGCCAAAGCCGTACGCTTTTACGAAACCGGTGGTCCCGAAGTTCTACGTTATGAGGACGTCGAAGTCGGCGAACCCGGGCCAGGCCAGGTTCGGCTTCGTCATGTGGCAGTCGGCCTGAACTATGCCGACACCTACTTCCGTAACGGTACCTACCCGATTCCGATGCCCAACGGCATGGGCGTCGAAGCCTCTGGCGTAGTCCAGGCCGTGGGGGAAGGGGTCACCAACGTCGAAGTCGGTGATCGCGTCACCTACACCGGTTTCCTCAACACCCTCGGCGCCTACAGCACCGAGCGCCTGATCCCGGCCGCACCGCTGATCAAGCTGCCGGAAACCATCAGCTTCGAGACCGCTGCCGCGATGACCATGCGCGGTTTGACGTCTTCGTACCTGATGCGTCGCATCTACGACTTCAAACCGGGCGACAGCATCCTGTTGCACGCCGCCGCTGGCGGTGTCGGCCTGATCGTTTCGCAGTGGGCCAAGTTGCTCGGCCTGAACGTGATCGGCACGGTTTCGACCGAGCAAAAGGCGGAAATCGCCCGGGCTCACGGTTGCGACCATACGATCAACTACAGCCATGAAGACGTCGCCGCTCGCGTTCGCGAATTGACCGACGGCGTGGGCGTCAACGTGGTGTTCGACAGCGTTGGCAAGAACACCTTCATGGGCTCGCTGGATTCGTTGAAGCCCCGTGGCCTGATGGTCTGCGTGGGTACCGCATCCGGACCGATCCCGGCGTTCGACCCGGTGATGCTGGCGATGAAAGGTTCGCTGTACCTGACCCGTCCGGCCCTGGCCAACTACATCAGCGACCCTGCGGAAAAAGCCGCCCTGGCCGGCGAACTGTTCGACCACGTCGGCAGCGGCCGGATCAAGATCGAGATCAACCAGCACTACGCCTTGCAGGATGCCGTGCAGGCCCATCGCGACCTTGAATCTCGCAAGACCACGGGCTCGTCGATTTTCGTCGTTTAAGGAGCTACCAGCCATGAAAGTCGAACAATTGACCTGCAGCATTGGCGCCGAACTGATCGGCGTCAACCTGGCCGACGCCGTGCATGACGACGGCCTGTTTGCCGAGATCCGCGCCCAGTTGCTCAAGCACCGCGTGGTGTTCCTGCGTGATCAGGACATCACCCGCGCCGAGCACGTGGCCTTCGCCCGGCGTTTCGGCGAGCTGGAGGATCATCCGGTGGCCGGCAGCGATCCGGAGCATCCGGGTCTGGTGCAAATCTACAAGCGTCCGGACCAGCCGGCAGACCGCTACGAAAACTCCTGGCACAGCGACGCCACCTGGCGTGATGCTCCGCCGATGGGCTGCGTATTGCGTTGCCTGGAGTGTCCGCCGGTGGGCGGTGACACCATGTGGGCCAACATGGTCGAGGCCTACGCGCGTTTGCCCGAAGACGTGAAGGTGAAGATCGCCGACCTGCGTGCCCGCCACAGCATCGAAGCCAGCTTCGGCGCCGCCATGCCGATCGAAAAACGCCTGGCACTCAGGGAGAGATTCCCGGATGCCGAGCACCCGGTGGTGCGCACTCACCCGGAAACCGGCGAGAAGGTGCTGTTCGTCAACGCCTTCGCCACTCACCTCAGCAACTACCACACGCCTGAGCGGGTGCGCTTTGGCCAGGACGCCAATCCCGGCGCCGGCGAGTTGCTGCGCTACCTGATCAGCCAGGCGTACATCCCCGAGTATCAGGTGCGCTGGCGCTGGAAGCCGAACAGCATCGCCATCTGGGACAACCGCAGTACCCAGCACTACGCCGTCATGGATTACCCGCCGTGCCATCGCAAGATGGATCGCGCCGGGATCATCGGCGACAAGACGTTCTGATCGAACGCCACCTGCATTCGCACTCGTAAACACGCCTGCCCGGCACGACCCCGGGTGGGCGGGACAATCATAAGAACTGGAGTAGATCATGCAATTCTTCGACGATTCCCTGCACCCGGAAAACATGGATAAGGTAGTCATTACCGTGGCCCCGTACGGCCCGGAGTGGATGCCGGAAGATTTCCCGGAAGACATCCCGCTGACCATGGACGAGCAAGTCCAGAAGGCGGTCGATTGCTATGAAGCCGGCGCCACCGTGCTGCACCTGCATGTGCGCGAACTGGACGGCAAGGGCTCCAAGCGCCTGTCGAAATTCAACGAGCTGATCGCCGGTGTGCGTGAAGCCGTGCCGGACATGATCATCCAGGTCGGCGGCTCGATTTCCTTCGCCCCGGAAAGTGACGGCGAAGCGGCCAAGTGGCTGTCCGACGACACCCGTCACATGCTGGCCGAGCTGACGCCGAAACCGGATCAGGTCACGGTGGCGATCAACACCACCCAGATGAACATCATGGAGCTGTTGTACCCGGAGTACCTGAAAGGCACCTCCCTGGACAACCCGATGATCCACGCTGCCTACAGCGAAATGACCGTTCCGGCCGGCCCAGCCTGGGTTGCCGAGCACCTCAAGCGCCTGATGGACAACGGCATCCAGCCGCACTTCCAGCTGACCGGCATGCACGCCCTGGAAACCCTCGAGCGCCTGGTGCGTCGTGGCGTTTACAAAGGCCCGCTGAACCTGACCTGGATCGGCATCGGCGGCGGTTTCGACGGCCCGAACCCGTTCAACTTCTTCAACTTCATTCACCGCGCGCCGGACGGTTGCACCTTGACCTCCGAGTCGCTGCTGAAAAACGTCATGCCGTTCAACACCATGTCGATGGCCATGGGCATGCACCCGCGTGTAGGCAACGAAGACACTATCATTGACCACAAGGGCGACCGTTTCGGTTCCGTTGCCCAGATCCAGCAAACCGTGCGCATTGCCCATGAACTGGGCCGTGAAATCGCCACCGGCAAAGAGGCCCGCGAGATCTACCGCATCGGCGTGCAGTACGAAACCATCGAAGAAACCCTGTTGGCCAACGGCATGGCCCCCAACCGCAAGGCTGGGCAGAAAGGTACTCCGCAACGCGGTTGACCGAGGGTCGGGACGAGAGGCCGTGACCTCTCGTCTGCCTGACCGTTACACGCTTGATAACAAAAATAAAACAAAGCTCTTGAGGAGGCTGCATGGCCTTTCACCCAATCGCCGCTGACGATGACGACGCAAGCTGCGTCGGCGTTGCGCGCCAATATGCCTGGATCGTCTTTGCCTTGACGTTCGGCCTGTTGATTTCCGATTACATGTCGCGTCAGGTGCTGAACGCGGTATTCCCGCTGCTCAAGACTGAGTGGGCGTTGAGCGACGGACAGCTCGGTCTGCTCAGCGGCATCGTCGCCCTGATGGTCGGCCTGCTGACGTTTCCCCTGTCGTTGATGGCCGACCGCTTCGGCCGGGTCAAGAGCCTGGCGCTGATGGCGTTCCTCTGGAGCGTGGCGACCCTCGGTTGCGCGCTGGCGCAGGACTACCAGCAGATGTTCATCGCGCGGTTCATGGTCGGCGTCGGCGAAGCGGCCTACGGCAGCGTCGGTATCGCGGTGGTGATTTCGGTGTTCCCCAAAAACATGCGCGCCACCCTGGCCAGCGCCTTCATGGCCGGCGGGATGTTCGGTTCGGTGTTGGGCATGGCTTTGGGCGGTGCGATTGCCGCCAAGCTGGGCTGGCGCTGGTCGTTCGCCGGCATGTCGCTGTTTGGCCTGTTTCTGGCGGTGCTCTATCCGCTGATCGTCAAGGAAGCGCGCATTGCGCCACAACGTGCCGCGCAGATTGCGAACAAGACGGCTGCCGCGGTCAAGCGTCCGCTGCGCACCCTGTGGTCCAGCCGTTCGGTGGTAGCGACCTACGTCGCCAGCGGTTTGCAGTTGTTCGTCGGCGGTACGGTGATGGTGTGGATTCCCAGCTACCTCAACCGCTACTACGACATGCCCACCGACAAGGCCGGCGGCATGGCGGCGATCATTGTGCTGTGCAGCGGCGCGGGGATGATCCTGTGCGGCATGTTGAGTGATCGCCTGTGTCGCAACTCGCCGGAGCGCAAGGTCAGCCTGGCCATCGGTTTTTGCCTGGGCAGTTGCTTGCTGCTGTCGGCAGCGTTTGCCTTGCAGGCCGGACCGGTGCAACTGCTGCTGATCTGCCTGGGCATGTTGATTGCCACGGGTACCACGGGCCCCGCCGGTGCGATGGTTGCCAACCTGACCCATTACTCGGTGCACGGTACCGCGTTCGCCACGCTGACCCTGGCCAACAACATGCTCGGGCTGGCACCGGGGCCGTTCCTCACCGGTCGGGTGTCCGACCTGATCGGTCTGCATGCCGCGTTTCAACTGGTGCCACTGGTCAGCCTCGCGGCGGCAGCGGTGTTCTTTTATGCCAAGTGTCATTACCACAAAGATATTGCCCGCCTTCAGGGTCAGAGCGTGCCTGACCCTATCGTTGAAGCCGGGATAGAGGTGAAGTTGTGAGTCGTCGTTTACGTATTGATGTGTTTTTCGATTTTATCTGCCCGTGGTGCCTGATCGGCAAACGCCAACTGGAGCATGCGCAAGTGCAGTTTCGCAGCCGCCATCCGGACGTGCAGATCACCACGGTGTGGCATGGCGTGCAGTTGCTGCCGCAGATACCGGTAGAGGGTGAGCCCTTCGCCGATTTCTACCGCAAGCGCCTGGGCAATGCCGATGCCATGACCATGCGCCAGAAACAGGTGCAGCAGGCTGCCAGTGCGGTGGGCCTGGCCATTGACCTCAGTCGCATCGAGACGATGCCCAACACCGCGGACGCCCATCGTTTGTTCGCGCGTGCCAGCACACTGGGCAATGCCAGTCAGCGTGAAATGCTGCTCGAGCGACTGTTCGCCGCTTATTTCCTGAGACGCGAAAACCTCGGTTGCCGTGAGACCCTGCTCGCCATTGCCCGCTCCTGCGGCATCGCCACGGACGAACTGGTCGATTGCCTGAAGGGCGACGCCACGCCATTTGCAGGCCCCCCCGGCGCGACCAGCGGCGTGCCGAGCTTTCAGTTCGACGGCCGTTTGACCGTGATCGGTGCGCAACCGGCCCAGGCGCTGCTCGGGGCCATGAACGAAGCCCTCAAGGAAAGTGAGCGCGAGCGGCAGCCAGCATGACCCGGCGCATTCCCGTACCGGCCGGCAAATACCCGCCGGCCGGTGGCCGGGCGCTGTTCGAATTCGAAGACAAAAGCCTGGCGCTGTTCAACGTCGACGGGCAGTTGTTCGCCATCGACGACAGCTGTCCGCATCAGGGCTCTTCGCTATGCGGAGGGCGTCTTGAAGGCCGGGTGATTCAATGCCTCGCCCATGGTTTGCGCTTCGATTTGCACAGCGGCTACCTGCTCAATTCAAGGCAGGTCAAAGTCACCAACTACCCGGTCGAGATCATCGACGGCCAGGCGTTTATCGTCATCGCAACCGAGGAGTCCGCGCCATGAGCGCCATTGCTCTCACCCGTATCCACAGTCGCACGCGCGAACTGGCACCGGGGTTTATCGTCAGTCTGATCGTGGCCGCCGCCGCCTCGTTCCTGTCCGAGCACTACGGTGCGCCGGTCATGCTGTTCGCCTTGCTGCTGGGCATGGCCCTGAATTTTCTCGCCGATGACGGCCCGTGCAAGGCCGGTGTCGAGTTCACCGCCCGTACCGTGCTGCGCATCGGCGTGGCGCTGCTGGGCATGCGCATCACCCTGGAACAAATGGCGGCGCTGGGCTGGAAGCCGATAGCGCTGGTGGTGATCCTGGTGGTGGTGACCATCAGCGTGTCTGTGATCGCCGCGAAGTTTCTGGGTTTCTCGCGGCTGTTCGGCATGCTCACCGGTGGCGCCACGGCGATCTGCGGCGCCTCGGCAGCCTTGGCACTGGCGGCGGCGTTGCCGAACCATCCGCAGAAAGAGCGCGCGACCTTGTTCACGGTGATCGGCGTGTCGGCGTTGTCGACCCTGGCGATGATCGTCTATCCAATGATTGCCAACTGGTTATCGCTTTCACCGCAAGTGGCCGGGGTGTTCCTCGGGGCCACCATCCACGACGTCGCCCAAGTGGTCGGCGCCGGCTACGGCATGTCGACCGAGACCGGTGACACCGCCACCGTGGTTAAGCTGATGCGAGTTGCCATGCTCCTGCCGGTGATCGTCACTGCCGCGATGATCACCCGCATGCAAGGCGCCGACCCGACCGGCAAGCGTCCGCCACTGTTGCCGTGGTTCGCCGTCGGCTTTCTGATCCTGGCCTGCATCAACAGCACCGGCTGGATCGCGCCGGCGGTGCAAGGCTCGGTCAACGAACTGTCGCGCTGGTGTCTGGTGATTTCCATCAGTGCCCTGGGCATGAAGACCCGGCTCAGGGAACTGGCAGCGGTCGGTATCAAGCCGATTCTGCTGATGGTCGGGGAGACGGTGTTCCTCGTCGTGCTGGTGCTGCTGTTGCTGCGCTGGGGGCTCTGAACGCGTCACCACCCATACGTGTTATGGCAGGACCACGCGGCGTTGACTCCTCATGCCGTGGGGCTCCAGACCGGTGTCACAAACACCGGTCTTTCGCGGCGACTGTACCAGCAGTCGCCGTTTTTTTTGTGCGGTCGATTCAGAGGTCTTTCGGGCCTGCGACAGGTTTTGCTGAGGATTGTTTTTGCCCACGCCAACTCGCCGGCGGACTATCGCCTGCTGAAGGTCGGGGAGACGGTGTTCCTCGTCGTGCTGGGGCTGATGTTGCTGTGCTGGGGCCTCTGATCGGAGGTTGATGCCTGACCTGTGGGAGCGAGCTTGCTCGCGATAGCGGTTTCACATTCAACACACATGGCGGCTGACACTCCGCCATCGCGAGCAAGCTCGCTCCCACTTTTGTGCGGTCGATTCAGAGGTCCTTCGGGCCTGCGACAGGTTTTGCCGTGGATTGTTTTTGCGCACGCCATGAAGCCGGCGGCATTCCAAACTGACTGATAAACCACCGCGTAAACGAACTCGCCATCGAATAACCCAGCATGTCGGCAATCCGACTCAACGAGTAGTTCGGATTGTCCAGATAACGCAGCACCAGGTCGCGACGCACATCGTTGATCACGTCGTTGAACGCACAGCCGTCGTCCTTGAGGCGGCGTTGCAGGGTGCGCACGTTCATGCCCTGGCTCTGGGCGACCTGTTCGATGGTGGCGCGGCCCATGGGCAGGAGCAGGTAGATGGCCTTGCGCACTTCGAACAGCATCGAGGTGCCTTCGTGGCTTTGCAGTGAGTCGAGGTAGCTTTGGGCATAGCGCGCCATGGCCGGGTCGGCATTGGGGTTGGTCATGTCGAGGCTGGCGTCGGAGCAGACGATGCCGTTGAACTCGCTGCCGAACTCCAGTTTGCAGCCGAACAGACGCCGGTGCAGGTGCAGGTTGTCCGGTGCCTGGTGCATGAAGTTGACGCTGTAGGGGTGCCAGTGTGAGCCGAGCAGGGCCGCGCAGAGGCGGAACATCACGCCGATGGCCAGCTCCGTGGCCTGGCGGCTGGGCATCGGGGTTTCGGTGACCACCTCTTCGCGGATGATCACCATCTTGCCGGCCTCTTCAATGAATATCGCCAGCGAGTCATTCATCAGGTGCCGGTAATGCACCACCACCTGCAAGGCATCGCGCAGGGTGCGCTGGTGGCTGAGCAGCAGGCTGACCACGCCGAAGTCCGAGAGCTGGCGCGACTCGGCCATGCTCAGGCCGAAAGTCTGGCAGCCGCTGGCGACGGCCGAGTCTTCCAGCAAGCGGACGGCGGCATCGATCTGGATACGGTGTTCAGGGGCTTGCAGTTGGGCCTTGCTCAGGCCGACAGCGGCCAGCACGTCGCGCGGGTTGAAACCCAGGTACTGGGTGACCTCAAGGTAGTTGGTCAAGACGGCGGCGCGAACAAGCTTGGTCATGCAAAGTCTTCCCTGGGCCGATGGTGATTGGCGTGAGCGTGGCGACTATATCCAGCGTATCAACAGTTGAACAGTTGTCATGTCGTTGATGGTTTTCATGCTGTGCGCTCACCCATCCTCTGCGCTGCATGGTGCCATCCGCGTTCATCCGTTGATTACAGTGACCCTGCGCCAACCTGCGGGGTTTTTCGACCAGTGGTCTAGCTGTCCGGATGTCCGACAATTTGTCATCAAAAGAAAAGTGCCTGACGTCCAATGTAAAGCGCTTCGGGTGGGCGAACTTTAATGTCGACCCTACAAAAAGCCCCTGGCGAAAACAGCCAGTCGAGTTATCGAGAAAGCGAAGGTGTTGACCGTGGACAAACTGCAAACTGCCGCCACCGTTCTGATCGTCCCGGGTCTGCGCGAGCACGTGGCCGAACATTGGCAAACCTTGCTGCAAGCCCGGCTGGGCAAAGTGCGTAGCGTCCCGCCACTGGAGACCGACAAGCTCGATTGCATGGCCCGTGTGCGGGCAATTCAACACGAACTCGAACAGATCGAAGGCCCGGTGATTCTGGTGGCCCACAGCGCCGGTGTGCTGATGGTCGCGCACTGGGCAGCGCACTACAGCCGCCCGATCAAGGGCGCTTTATTGGCTGCGCCACCGGACCTCGATGCGGTCTGGCCGGCAAACTATCCATCTTCCGAAACCCTGCGTAACCAGGGCTGGAATCCTCTGCCACAAGGCCCGCTGCCATTTCGCAGCATCGTGGCCGGCAGCACCAACGATCACCTTGCCACGCTGCCTGCGGTCACCCGCATGGCAGAAGGCTGGGGCGCCGAATTGCTCAATCTGGGCGATGTCGGCCACCTAAATCCGGCCGCAGGATTTGGCCACTGGCAGCAAGCCGAAGCACTCATCCTGGAGCTGGACCGCTAGTACAAGGAGCTGGACCGGCAGTACGCCACCGGCATTTGCCCTCATTCCTTAAAACGTAAACCCAAAGAGGTTTGCGTGAGGGCGGCTGCGCTTAAAACAAATACAAAAAGGCGGAGACAACGCAATGCACAACAATAAGAGTCACGGCTTCACCACCGTACGCTACACCTTGCTGGCCTCGGCCATTCTGGCCGTGATCGCGCCGCTGGCCCATGGGGTCGAGATCGACCTGGGTAACCCGGACTGGACCGCGCGCCTGGATAACACCGTCAAGTACAACTACGGCGTGCGCACCGAAAGTGCCGACAAGCGCATGTTGGGGACGCCGAACAATAACGACGGCGATTACAACTTCCGCAAGGCCGGCACCAACATCACCAACCGTATCGACCTGTTGACCGAAATGGACGTGGTCTACAAGAACGCCATGGGCTTTCGTGTCAGCGCCGCCACCTGGTACGACAAGGCCTATGACAACACCGGTTCCAACTCCAACCCGTTCGTCAACGGCAATGGCTCGACGTCGGGCCTGATCGCCAACGACCCGCGCCTGGCTGGGGTCACCCATGACAACGTCGGCAATGGCAGCTCGCACCTGAGCAACTATGCCCAGCGTTACTACAGCGGTCCTTCGGGCGAAATCCTCGATGCCTTCGTGTTCTACAGCACCGAAGTGGGCGAGGAGTCGATGCTCAGCGTCAAGGCCGGTCAGCACAACGTGTTCTGGGGCGAGACCATTCTCAACCCGGTGCACTCGGTCAGCTACGGCCAGTCCGGCCTCGACCTGGCCAAGCTTGCCGCATCGCCTGGCACCGAAGCCAAGGAACTGTTCGTGCCGCGCAACCAGTTGTCGATGTCGTTCACCGTCAATCCGGAATTGACCGTGGGTGCCCAGTACTTCCTCGATTGGGATGCCGCGCGTCTGCCGGAAGCCGGGACCTACTACGGTGGTTCCGACCTGGTCGGCTTTGGTGCGCAATCCTTCCTGCTCGGCAACACCAACGCCGTGGTGCCTGGCAGCCCGCTGGGTTGTGGCCTGGCGCCGTGCAACGCGTTGACCAACGTGCGTCGTGGCCATGACCTGACTCCGGGCAGCAGCGGCGACTGGGGCGTCATGGCCAAGTGGTCGCCGGCCTGGCTGGATGGCACCCTCGGCGTCTACTACCGCGAAACCTCGGAAATCCTCCCGCAAGCCTGGCTGGATGCCCGGGGCATTACCTCGGCCAACCCCAACGGCACCCGTCCGGCAGGGCAAGTGCCTGCGGTGGTCAACACCCTTAACTCGCTGGATTCCGCCACCTATCAACTGGCCTATGCCGACAACATCAAGATCTTTGGCCTGAGCTTGTCCAAGGACGTGGGCGGGATCAGCGTCGGTTCGGACCTGAACATCCGTCACAACATGCCGCTGGCCAGTATCCCGGCGATCGTCAGCACCAACAGCCCGCTGGGCCTGGGCAAGGGCCTCGGCCTGCTGCCTGCGCGTACCGACGCGACGGGTGTGATCTACGACACCCCGAGCCGTGGCGACAGCATGAGCGCCACTGGTGACACCCTGCACTGGACGCTCAACGGTCTGATGACCCTGCCGAAAACGCCGGTGTTCGATCAGGCGACTGTGCTTGCCGAGCTGTACTACAGCAACCTGCTCAAGCTCGATAGCAAGAACGAAGCACTCTACAAGGGCAAGGACAGCTATCGCGGCATCGACGCGCCGACCCGGGACAACTGGGGCCTGGCAGTCAACTTCACACCGACCTGGTACCAGGTGTTCCCCGGTGTCGACCTCAACGCGCCGATGTCGGTCAACGTCGGTCTCGACGGTGTGTCGCCGGTCTCCGGTGGTGGTGCCAAGGACACCGGCAACTATGCCGTGGGCGTCGGTGCCGTTGTGTACAACAAATACTTTGTCGACCTGAAGTACGTGGACTCCTTCGGCCAGACCGACAAGTGCAACACCAGCGGTGTGAGTACCGGCCCGAAAGGCGGTGACGGCTCTACCCCGAACGCCTTCAGCGGCAACGAAAACTACGCCTGTTACGCCGGCGGCTACTCGTCCTTCTCCGGAGGTGGTGCCACGACCGAGGACCGTGGCGCCGTGTACTTGACGATGAAAACAACATTCTGATTCACCACTGATTTGCTCAATGCAAGCAGGAGAATAACAAGATGAAATTTGTACAAACCGTGTTGGCCGCTTCACTGGCCATGGTCCTTGCCGCTCAGGCACAGGCCGCTGTTTCAACCCAGGAAGCTGCCAAACTGGGCACCAGCCTGACGCAGGTAGGGGCTGAAAAAGCCGGGAACGCTGATGGTTCCATCCCAGCCTATGCCGGTGGCCTGACCACGCCGCCAGCCAGCTTCAAAGCCGGCGACAGCATGCGTCCGGATCCGTTTGCCAGTGAAAAACCGCTGCTGGTGATCGACGGCAAGAACGTCGATCAGTACAAGGGCCTGCTCACGGCAACCACGGTAGAACTGGCCAAGCGCTTCCCGACGTTCCGTGTCGACGTGTTCCCGACGCACCGCACCGTTTCGCTGCCTCAGGCGATTCTGGATAACGGCGTGAAGAACGCCAGCGGCGCCAAGTCCCTGGAAGGTGGCCTGGCCATCGACAACGTGCTGCCGGGCATTCCGTTCCCGATTCCGCAATCGGGCAACGAAGCGATGTGGAACTTCCTGTTGCGCTACCAGGGCGTCAGCATCAGCTCCAAGTACGACTCCTGGAACGTCGACTCGGCCGGCGTGGCGAGCCTGGCGACCACCGGGCAAGCGAACATCTCCTATCCGATCTACGAAAACCTGTCGCAGCCGATCAGCAGCGCCGACGTGTACTACCAGATGAAGCTGGCGTACACCGGCCCTGCGCGCCGCGCCGGTGAGGCGATCATGCTCAAGGACGCCGCCAACCCGTTGCAGCAGCCGCGCCGCGCCTGGCAGTACTTGCCGGGGCAGCGTCGGGTGAAACTGGCGCCGAGCCTGGCCTACGACACGCCAAACCCGGGTACCGCTGGCGCGGGCACTTACGATGACGTGTTCGTGTTCAACGGTGCACTGGACCGCTACGACTGGAAGCTGGTGGGCAAGCAGGAAATGATCGTGCCCTACAACACCTACAAGTTGACCTACGTGCAGGATCCGAAGTCGCTGACCACCGCCAACCACCTGTCACCTGACTTCGTGCGCTGGGAAAAACACCGCGTGTGGGTCGTTGAAGGCAACCTCAAGGCCGGTGCCCGTCACATCTACGCCAAACGCCGCTTCTACCTCGACGAAGACAGCTGGACCGCTTTGGCTTCGGATCAATATGACGCCCGTGGCCAGCTCTATCGCGGTTCCTTCGCCTTCCTGAGCCAGAGCTACGACAAGCAGGTTCCGGATTCGACGCCCTTCATGATCTACGACCTGGTCGGTGGTTCGTACAACATCAACGGCGTGGTCGGCCCTTACGGCGGCATCAAGTACATCGAGCCGCTCTCCAAGGCCCAGTGGTCTTCGGAATCCCTGGCAGGCGCCGGTATTCGCTAAGCCAACCGCATTGTGGGAGCGAGCCTGCTCGCGATGGTCGTGAACGATGACGCGGGGGGTCTGGTTCCCCGCGGTGTTTTTGAGTCCATCGCGAGCAGGCTCGCTCCCACATGGAGTTGCACAGCGCAAGGTGTGGCGCGGTTTTCCGATGAGGACGCAGTATGTGTTCGTATAAAAATAATATTCTGCAGCTGGCGTTTGGCGTTGTGCTCTGCCTGTCGCAGGGCGTCAGCCAAGCGGCCGAATACGTCGATGTGCTGGACCTGCCCACCAGGGTCAGCGCCTTGGCGATCAACAGCCCGTTGTCCGGCATGGCCCGCGCCGGTGAGCGCGTGATCGCCGTCGGCCAGCGTGGCCATATTCTGTTTTCCGATGATTCGGGAAACCACTGGCAACAGGCCGTCGTACCGGCCAGTGCCGACCTCACTGCGGTGAATTTTCCGACCACCACCCAAGGCTGGGCGGTGGGTAATGACGGCGTGGTGCTGCACAGCAGCGACGCCGGCGCGACTTGGCAAAAGCAACTCGACGGTCGTCAGATCGGCGCCTTGCTGGTCAAGCATTACACGGCGCTGGCCAGCGCCGAACCGGGCAACGAGCAATGGCCCCAGTTGGCTATGGAAGGCCAACGACTGGTCGATCAGGGCGCGGACAAACCGCTGCTGGACGTCTGGTTTGCCAACGATAAAACCGGCTATGTGGTCGGCGTGTTCAACCTCATCTTGCGCACCGACGACGGCGGCCAGACCTGGACCCCGTTCCAGGACCGCACCGACAACCCGCAGGGTTTTCACCTCAACGCCATCGCCTCCACCGGCGACGCTTTGTACATCGCCGGTGAGCAGGGCCTGCTGCTCAAGTGGGACGAAAGCGCCCAACGCTTCAATGCCGTGCCGACGCCCTATCAAGGCAGCTTTTTCGGCGTGCTCGGCAAGCCTGGCGAAGTGCTGATCTACGGCCTGCGCGGCAACGTGCTGCGCAGCACCGACGGCGGCCAGAGCTGGACCGCACTGGACAGCGGCCTGCACGTCAGCATCACCGCCGGCCTGATCGATGCCCATGGCAATTATCGCCTGTTCACCCAGGGCGGGCAGATGCTGGTCAGCCAGGGCACTGGCGCGCAGATGCAGTGGGTGCGCAAGCCCGCACGGACTCCGGTGTCCGCTGCCACCCAGTCCGCCGCTGGCGCGTTGGTGGTCGCGGGCAGCCGTGGCGCCCAGACGCTAGCCCTCGAACCCTAAGAGCGAGAACCCAGACATGGGCAATATCAAACAAGACGCCATGCCGGTGATCCGCGATCTGCGGGATTTCGACCACCGCTCCGGCAACCTCCTCGAGCGGCTGGTGTTCAACTACCGCCCGCTGTTCATGCTGCTGATGGCGCTGGCCACCGTGGTGCTGGGCTTCATGGCCGTGACTCGCCTGGAGTTGCGCCCAAGCTTCGAAAAAATGATTCCGCAGAGCCAGCCGTACATCCAGAACTTCCTGGAAAACCGCGCTTCCCTGCGCGGCCTGGGCAACTCGGTGCGGGTGGTGGTCGAGAACACCCAGGGCGATATATTCGATCCCGAATACCTCGACGTACTCAAGCAGGTCAACGACCAACTGTTCCTCACCGAAGGCGTCGACCGCGCGTGGATGAAGTCGCTGTGGAGTCCGGCCGTGCGCTGGACCGAAGTCACCGAGGACGGTTTCCAGGGTGGCCCGGTGATGCCCGACACCTATTCGGGGCAGCCTGAGCAGATCGAACAGCTGCGCCAGAATATTTCCCGCGCCGGCATTGTCGGCAGCCTGGTGGCCAGCGACTTCAAGTCGACCATGCTGATCGTGCCGCTGCTGGACAAAGCCGCCGCTGGTGGTCAACGCATCAACTATCACGCGTTCTCGCAGATGCTCGAAGAGCAGTTGCGCGACAAGATCGAATACGCCGGCGACAGCGCTGCGCGTAAATCCGGGGTAGAAGGCAGCGGCCATTACAAGGTGCGGGTGATCGGCTTCGCCAAACTCATGGGCGACCTGATCGACGGCCTGATCCAGGTGATGATGTTCTTCGGCCTGGCCGTGGTCACTTCGCTGGTGATCATCTACGCCTACACCCGTTGCGTGCGCAGCACCTTGCTGGTGGTCGGCTGCTCGCTGATCGCGGTGGTCTGGCAACTGGGCATCGTCGCCTGGCTCGGCTACGCCATCGATCCGTACTCGGTACTGGTGCCGTTTTTGATCTTTGCCATCGGCGTGTCCCACGCGGCGCAGAAGATGAACGGCATCATGCAGGACATCGCCCGTGGCACCCACAAGCTGATCGCCGCGCGCTACACCTTCCGCCGTCTGTTCATTGCCGGCGTCACCGCGTTGCTCGCCGATGCCGTGGGCTTTGCGGTGCTGATGCTGATCGACATCCCGGTGATCCAGGACCTGGCAATCACCGCCAGCATCGGCGTCGCCGTGCTGATCTTCACCTCGCTGTTGCTGATGCCGGTGGCGCTGTCCTATGTCGGTGTGGGCGCGAAAGCGGCCGAGCGTGCGCTGAAAATCGACAACCGCGCCGAGAAGCACAAAGGCTTCGGCAAGCTGTGGGACGCGCTCGATCGCTTCACCACCGCCAAGTGGGCCACCGGTGCGGTGCTGGTCGCGGTGTTGATGGGCATTGGCGGTTACGTGGTCAGCCTGAACCTGAAGATCGGCGACCTGGAAAGCGGGGCGCCGGAGTTGCGCGCCGACTCGCGCTACAACCGCGACAACGCCTACATCACCCAGCATTACGCGCTGTCCAGCGACCTGTTCGCGGTGATGATCAAGACCGCGCCGGAAGGCTGCCTGAACTACAAGACCCTGGTCCTCGCCGACCGCCTGGCCTGGGAGCTGCAACAGTATCCGGGCGTGCAGGCCACCGCGTCGCTGGTCAACGCGGTACGTCAGATCACCGCCGGCACCTACGAGGGCAACCCCAAGCTCAACAGCATCCAGCGCAACCAGGACGTGCTCAACTACGCCGCGCAACAAGCCTCGGTCAACTCGCCGGAGCTGTTCAACACCGACTGCTCGCTGATGCCGGTGATCACCTTCCTCAAGGATCACAAGGCCGAGACCCTCGACGCGGTAGTGGCGATTGCCGACAAGTTCGCCAAGGAAAACAGCACCCCTGATCGCCAGTTCCTGCTCGCCGCCGGCACCGCCGGGATCGAGGCCGCGACCAACATCGTGGTCCGTGAAGCCAACCGCACCATGCTGCTTTACGTGTACGCGGCGGTGACGCTGTTCTGCCTGATCACCTTCCGCAGTTGGCGCGCCACGCTGGTGGCGCTGTTGCCGCTGGTGCTGACCTCGATCCTCTGCGAAGCCCTGATGGTGGTCATGGGCATCGGCGTGAAAGTCGCGACCCTGCCGGTGATCGCCCTCGGCGTGGGCATCGGCGTCGACTACGCCCTGTACCTGCTCAGCGTGCAACTGCACTTCCAGCGCCAGGGCCTGCCGCTGTCCGAGGCTTACCGCAATGCGGTGTCGTTCACCGGCCGCGTGGTCGGGCTGGTGGGCATCACCCTCGCGGCGGGCGTGGTGTGCTGGGTCTGGTCGCCGATCAAGTTCCAGGCCGACATGGGCATCCTGCTGACCTTCATGTTCCTGTGGAACATGCTCGGCGCGCTGATCCTGATCCCGGCCCTGTCGTACTTCCTGCTACGCGAACGGGCACCCAAGCCTGGTTCTGTTGCGGCAGACGAAAACACTGAATCCACTGAACGTCCGGGCGTGCCACATGCCCTGACCACTTCCGAGTAAGCCAAGATGTCTGATTACAAAGCTCCCCTGCGCGACATGCGCTTCGTACTCAACGAGGTTTTCCAGGTGTCCCGGCTCTGGGCGCAATTGCCCGGCCTGGCCGACGTGATCGATGAAGAAACCGCCGCCGCCATCCTCGAAGAGGCCGGCAAGATCAGCGGCGAAGTGATCGCACCCTTGAACCGCGCCACCGACGAGCAGGGCTGCACCTGGAGCAATGGCTCGGTCAGCGCCCCGGACGGTTTTGCCCAGGCCTATCAAGCCTTCGCCGGCGGCGGTTGGGTGGGTGTCGGCGGTGATCCGCAGTACGGTGGCATGGGCATGCCCAAGGCTATTTCGGCGCAGGTCGAAGAGATGGTCAACTCGGCCAGCCTGTCGTTCGGCCTGTACCCGATGCTGACCGCCGGCGCGTGCCTGTCGATCAAGGCCCACGCCAGCGAAGAACTCAAGCAACGCTTTCTGCCGAACATGTACGCCGGCATCTGGACCGGTTCGATGTGCCTGACCGAAGCCCATGCCGGCACCGACCTGGGCCTGATCCGCACCCGCGCCGAGCCGCAGGCCGACGGCAGCTACAAGGTCACCGGCAGCAAGATCTTCATCACCGGCGGCGAGCACGACCTGACCGAGAACATCATCCATCTGGTACTGGCGCGACTGCCGGATGCACCGGCTGGCCCGAAAGGCATTTCGCTGTTCCTGGTGCCCAAGGTGCTGGTCAACGCCGACGGTTCGCTGGGTGACAACAACGCGCTGTCCTGCGGTTCCATCGAACACAAGATGGGCATCAAGGCGTCAGCCACCTGTGTGATGAACTTCGACGGCGCCACCGGCTGGATCGTCGACGCGCCGAACAAAGGCCTGGCGGCAATGTTCACCATGATGAACTACGAGCGTCTGGGCGTGGGCATCCAGGGCCTGGCGCAAGGCGAGCGTTCGTACCAGAACGCCGTCGCATACGCCCGTGACCGTCTGCAAAGCCGTGCACCGACCGGCGCGCAAAACAAGGACCACTCCGCCGACCCGATCATCGTGCATCCGGACGTGCGCCGCATGCTGTTGACCATGAAGACCTTGAACGAAGGCGGTCGTGCGTTCTCCAGCTACGTCGCGCTGCAACTGGACACCGCCAAGTACAGCGAAGACGAAGTCACCCGCAACCGCGCACAAGAATTGGTGTCCCTGCTGACCCCGGTGGCCAAGGCCTTTCTCACTGACATGGGCCTGGAAACCACCCTTCACGGCCAGATGATCTTCGGCGGCCACGGCTACATCCGCGAATGGGGCCAGGAGCAACTGGTGCGCGACGTGCGCATCACCCAGATCTACGAAGGCACCAACGGCATTCAGTCCCTGGACCTGGCCGGGCGCAAGATCGTCGGCAGCGGCGGGGCGCTCTACCGCCTGTTCGCCTCGGAAATCCGCAACTTCACCGCCAACGCCAGTGCCGAACTCGACGAGTTCAGCAAGCCGCTGAATGCCGCCGTGGACAGCCTCGACGAGCTGACCGCATGGCTGCTGGACCGGGCCCAAAACAACCCGAACGAAATCGGCGCGGCCTCGGTCGAGTACCTGCACGTGTTTGGCTATACCGCGTACGCCTACATGTGGGCGCGCATGGCCAAGGCCGTCATGAGCGGCGATGCCGAGGACGATTTCTACACCAGCAAACTGGCGACCGCGCGCTTCTACTTTGCCCGCTTGCTGCCGCGTATCCACTCGTTGAGCGCATCGGTCAAAGCCGGTAGTGACTGCCTCTACGAGCTGCAAGCCGATCAGTTCTGATCGAAGGACAAGGAACTCCAACCATGCTGAAAACAAAAATAATCCCGCCCGCCGACGGCGCTTATGCCTATCCCTTGCTGATCAAGCAACTGCTGCTGTCCGGCGTGCGCTACGAGCCGGGTCGGGAAATTGTCTACGCCGACAAGCTGCGCTACAGCTACCAGACGCTCAATAAGCGCATCCGCCGCCTGGCCAACGCGCTGACCGCAGCGGGGGTCAAGGCAGGTGACACCGTGGCCCTGCTCGACTGGGACAGCCACCGCTACCTGGAATGCTTCTTTGCCGTGCCGATGATCGGCGCGGTGCTGCACACGGTGAACATTCGCCTGTCGCCGGAGCAGGTGTTGTTCACCATGAACCACGCCGAGGATGACCTGGTGCTGGTGCATGACGATTTCCTGCCCCTGGTCGAGCAGATCCACGGACGGCTGGAAACCGTAAAAGGCTACCTGCAGCTCACCGATGACGAGGCGACCACGACCTCGCTGCCGGTGCTGGGCGAGTACGAGCACCTGTTGTCCCTGGCTCCGGACCAGTACGACTTCCCCGATTTCGACGAGAACTCGGTGGCCACGCTGTTCTACACCACCGGCACCACCGGCGACCCGAAAGGCGTGTACTTCAGCCATCGGCAACTGGTGCTGCACACCCTCAATGCGGTCGGCACCCTGGGCGCCTATCAGGGCCAGCCGCTGCTGCGCTCCGACGACGTGTACATGCCGATCACGCCGATGTTTCACGTGCATGCGTGGGGCGTGCCGTATGTCGCGACCCTGATGGGGCTCAAGCAGGTCTACCCCGGCCGCTACGAGCCCAATAGCCTGGTCAGGCTGTACCGCGAAGAGAAGGTGACCTTCTCCCACTGCGTGCCGACCATTTTGCAGATGATCCTCAACTGTGAAGAAGGCAAGGCGACCCGTTTCGACGGCTGGAAAATGCTCCTCGGCGGCAGCGCGCTGACCCTCGGCGTCGCCAGCGAAGCCAATGCCAAAGGCATGGTGGTACACGCCGGCTACGGCATGTCCGAGACCTGCCCGTTGCTGTGCCTGACGTACCTGCGCGACGAAGACCTCAAGCTATCCGCCGAAGCGCAACTGCCGATCCGCATCAAGACCGGCACGCCGGTGCCGATGGTCGACCTGAAGATCATCGACGCCGACGGCAACGACGTGGCTCATGACGGCGAGTCCCTGGGCGAGATCGTGGTGCGCGCGCCGTGGCTGACCCAGGGCTATCTCAACGCCCCGGACAAAGGCGCGGAGCTGTGGCACAACGGCTGGCTGCACACCGGCGACATGGCCTCGATCGACAAACTCGGCGGCGTGGAAATCAAGGACCGCATCAAGGACGTGATCAAGACCGGCGGCGAGTGGATCAGCTCCCTGGAACTGGAAAGCCTGATCAGCGAACACCCGGGCGTGATGTCCGTCGCCGTCGTCGGCATCGCTGACGAGCAATGGGGCGAGCGGCCGATGGCGATGGTGGTGGGGGAGCCGGGGCATTTCCTCGACCGCAAGATCCTCGAGACGCACCTGCAAGCCTTCGTCGACGGCGGGCGCATCAACAAATGGGCGATCCCCAAGCAGTTCAAGTTCGTTGCCGAAATTCCCAAGACCAGCGTCGGCAAGATCAACAAGAAGCTGATCCGGGAAACGGAAGCGAACTGAGGGGCAACCCAAAAACCTTGTAGGAGCGAGCCTGCTCGCGATGGTCGTTAACGATAACGCGTGTTATCTGGTTAACCACGGCGCTCTCGAGTCCATCGCGAGCAGGCTCGCTCCTACAGGAATCCATCGTCGTCAGGCGGTTTCTGGATAGCCCCATCGGCGTCATCTTTGCCATAGTCCCCGCTAAAGATAACGCCCCATTGGTCGCAGTTTTCAGCACTTGTGCCAAGCTGAACGGGGTATTGAACCGCTGCGCATTCAAATGCCGGTCAGGCAAACCCCAGGAAGCCCATGATATGAACCTCAATCATGCAGCAAACGTCCGCCACGAATTCTACAAAGCCGTCTGGTTCTACTTCAAAGTGGTGTGGCCGATCTTCTCGATCCTGCTGTTAGTGATGGTCGCGTTCGGCCTCATCATCGCCCAACTGGAAGGGTGGAGCCCTGATGACGGGGTCTACTTCGCCTTCGTGACCGGCCTGACCATCGGCTACGGGGAGCTCGTACCCAAACTCGGCGTCTCGCGAGTGCTGGCGGTCCTGCTGGGCTTCAACGGCGTACTGATGACGGCGACATTCGCGGCGATTAGCGTGCGGGCGATTGAAGTGACCGTGACGGCGTCGAGGAAGAAGGAGGTCGAGTAAAGACGTGATGGCTGCGGCCGGCGGGGCTCAATGCGAGTGGCGGTGATGGATGTCGGGAAAGTGCGGGTGACTGTGGACTTCGGTGAGTGTTGGTGCACATGTCTATGGGGCTGCACACCATCCCACTCAAAATCATGTTCATGCTGGTGATGCTCATCATGAACCTGCTTGTGGTCGTGGATTTGCGGTTCGTGTCGATGTTCGTGTGAGATGAATCCACACCCCAAGCCCCATCAAGCCGGCAGCGATCCAGAACACCCAGGTCACGGTTTCACCGAAAAACAGGATGGCTATCGCGGCTCCCAGGAACGGCGCCGTAGAAAAGTACGCCCCGGTCCGCGCCGTACCAAGACCGCGCAACGCCAGGCCATGCCAGCAACACGCCCCCGGCGACAATGGCCCCGATGAACCACGGCCATTCAGGGGCTGTCAGGCCAGTCGGCTGCCGGCGCCGAACAGGGCAGCACATTCAACATCAATGTCGCCTGAACTGACGCCTTCGCGAGCAAGCCCGCTCCCACAGTTATTTCAGCCAGCAGGCTGAGCCGGGATGCCAAGGGGCAGCGAAATGAATTTATAAAAGTGAGCGAAATTTGAAAGAGTAAATATTTTATTGCGTTATAGGCTTCAAATTCAGCTGTCTGTAATGGGGCAGTAACCTGTTCTGCGGCTGCTGTATGTAAATGCCTTGCGTATTTAAAATTACTCTGGAGATAAGTGGCGATGAACGTATCTAGTAGTCATGGCTTAAGGGAGATGTCTTTTGATACTGCCCAAAAAACTGTGCATAAAAGCGATATTAATAAGTTGGCTCGTAGTATAAATACTGTACTGCAAAGCGCCTCGGAAATGGTTGTGGAGCTCAAGAGTCAGAAGCCTTCTGCTGATAAGAAAATAACTAGCATGAGTGATGCTAAAGCTATTCGTCAGACCTTGTCTGATCAGTTGGTAGAGGTCAACGCCTGGAAAGCTCAATTAGGGCGGAGCTCTTATGAGCATGCAAGCTTTAAAGCAGACAGGTTAAACTCAATGGCCAAAAAAATAGACTCGGCTATCGATAATCTGAAGTCCGCTAAAAAAGCCGGTATAGATGGAAATCCATTCCTCGACGGGTTGCGTAAAGTAACAAATCAAGGAGAGGCTAAGGGTCTTAAACTAGATCAAGATCACAAGGGGAAGATTGGATGGGTGTTCGATGAGAACAATGTGAAGCAGTAAAGTAATAAGATCGATATCGAGTGCTTGGTGGTCGCTCCCGTGGCCACCAAGCTCTTCGAAATAGTTAGCCCTGCTGCAAGGGCTGAGCGAATACTAACCAAAAGCGGGTTGAGGGCTTTTCCTCAACCCTAGAATCTCCCACAGTTCCCCTGGTCTAAGCCTCCCAACCCGCCCCACTC
>NZ_JAHBDR010000073.1:0-51325 GCF_019956575.1 Pseudomonas sp. A-R-19 | reverse complement strand
CCCCAGCCCAGATCCCGCCCGTTCGTGCCGAACCTGCCGAGCAAAACCGGTAACAAGTCCGGAGGCTTGCGCGGTAACTATCCGCCGAAGAAGTCGTAAGGACCTCGGGTGCACGACAGGCTTTGCAGGGGAACCCGTCGTACTCCCCGTCACTTCAGCATTACTTGCCTCTATATCGGACTTTGTTTTCCACCCGCGACGTCGTACCGGCCAAGAATGATGGCCAAGGGCTACGCTCTCCACGGTTTCTCAAATACACCGCGACCATGCCGGCAATCGATTTGCCTCCAAGGCTAAAGCGATAAAACCTGTGGCGAGGGAGCTCGCTCCCGCTGGGCTGCGAAGCGGCCCCAACAAAGGGACTGCTGCACAGTCCAGCGGGAGCAAGCTCCCTCGCCACAGTGACAGGCTTGTCTTCCGGTATCAGTCCAACCCCTGCTTCTTCCCGGTTCGAATACATGGAGTAAGCGTACATGCCCTTCCCCCCTCGTTTCCTCGACCACTACCGCAAAGCCGACCGCGTCATGCTGGGCCTGATCTGGCTGATGTTCGTGTTCGCGGTGGGCCTGGCGTTCTGGCACGACACATTCAAGCAGGCGCTGTTGGTGGGCGGTGGTACCAGTGTGTTGTTGACGCTGCTGTATCGCGCCATCGGCGGGTCGCGGTGGATGCGCTGTTTGCTCGGCGTGGGCTTGATGGTGATGGCGGCGTTGCACATCAATCAGGCCGAGGGGGTCATTGAGTCGCACTTCGGGATTTTTGCGTTGTTGGCAGTGTTGACGTTTTATCGGGACTGGCTGCCGATCCTGGTGGCGGCGCTGACGATTGCGCTGCATCACGTGGTGTTTCATGTGCTGCAGCATCAGGGTTTTCCGGTGTTTGTGATGGCCCATCACGGGGGCTGGACGATGGTGTTCGTGCACGCTTTCTATGTACTGATGGAGACGGTCGCTTTGCTCTATCTGGCGGTGCACAGCCAGGCCGATGCGGTGGAGAGCCAGGACATGCTGGACAAGATGCTCGCCGCTACTTCACAGCTTTCAGTCGATACGGGTAAGGGCGACAAGGCGCGGGTGCATGTGTCGCTGGCGCAGCGTTTCGATCAATTCCTGATGCAGATCACGGCGCTGGTGGACGGCGTGGTGCGTGATTCTCAGGGTCTGGGTCAGTTGGGCCAGGAGTTGGCCAAGGCGAGCAATACGCTGGAGAAAGGCGCCAAGCATCAGTTGACGGAAATCGCGCAGATGACCGGGTCGATGCAGCGCATGGGCGATGCAATGGAGCACATCGTGGTGCATGTCGAGCATGCCGTTGAACATGCCGGCCAGGCCAGCGTGCAGATCAGCCGCGGGCAGGAAAGCGTGAACCGGGCGCAACAGGAAATCACTCAGTTGGCCTCGCGCCTGGAAGGCACCAACCAGACCGTGCAGGTGCTGGCCGGGCAGGCTCAGCAGATCGGTACAGTGCTGGAGGTGATCAGCAGCATTGCCGAGCAAACCAACTTGCTGGCGCTCAACGCGGCGATTGAAGCGGCGCGCGCCGGCGAGCAAGGCCGGGGCTTTGCCGTGGTGGCCGATGAAGTGCGCAGCCTGGCGCAGCGCACGGCGGTGTCCACCAAGGAAATCAGGACCATCATAGAGGCCTTGCAGCAAGGCAGCCGCAAAGCCGTGGAGGCCATGCAGGACAGTCGCGAAGGGGTGGAGCGCTGTGTCGAGGACAGTCAGTTGGCGGCGGCGATGTTGCAGGCCATTGGCAGCGACATCTCGCACATCGATGAGCTCAATGGGCGGATTGTCACGACAACCCGCGAACAATCCACGGCGAGTTTCGAGATTGTCGGGCGCTTGCAGTCGGTGCAGAGCATTGCGCAGAACACGGCGGATGATGTGCAGACGCTGGCGCTGAGCAGTCGTCAACTACCGCCGATTGCCACGCGCCTGGATGCGCTGGGGCGGACGTTTCATCAATGATGGGAGCCGTGATCGGCATGAACAATTTTTCATCCTGCAGGTCACGGCCTGATTTCAACGGATTGGGCGCACACCTTCCCTTCCGCACTAATGGTTTGTTCTCGATCTACTGACAATCCCATCACATTTCGCCCGATAGCCTTGTTGCTCCAGCGTCGCCACGGCGAGCGCAACGTGCGAAATAGTGATGAACCATTCGTTAGTCAGGTTTCTGAAAAGTGACCGGGGTGCGCTGATCCTTCTGCTTGGCGTATCCGCATTTCTTTTGCTGTTCGGGTTGGGCGCAAGGGAGCTCTGGGGCGCTGAAACGCGCTGGGCGAACATTGCGTTGCAAATGCTGCAAACCGGCGATTACTTCGACCCTTACCTCAAGGGCATGCCCTATTACGACAAGCCGCTGCCTTCCTATTGGTTGATTACGGCCACTGCCCATTTGATGGGCGGCCTCGGGCACTGGTCGCTGCGTTTGTCTTCGGTGTTGGCGGCGTGGCTGAGTGTCTGGCTGGTGTATTTGATCGGAGAGCGGCTCTATCGCAAAGGCACTGGCCTGATTGCCGGCTGGTTTCTGGCGACGACGTTCTTTTTCGTGTTCTGGGCGCGGGTCGCCACGGCGGACGTGCTGACGGTTTGCGGTGTGCTGGCGGCGGTCTGGTGGTATTGGCGCGGCCCAGACGACACACGGCTGAGTCGGTACAGCGTGTTTTTCCTGATGCTGGCGCTAACCTCGCTGTTCAAGGGCTTGATCGGGTTCATCCTGCCGGGGCTGATGCTGTTGCCGCATCTGCTCAGTGAGAAGCGCTGGAAAAACCATCTCAACCCACGACTGTTTCTGGCGATGCTGGTGGGCGGCGTGGTGTACATGCTGCCGTTCCTGCTGTCCCACCGCTATGGCACGCCGACTTATGGGCCGAGCGGATTGGGCCTGGTGTTTCAGGAGAACGTGGTTCGTTTCTTCAAGCCGTTCGACAACATTGGCCCGATCTATACCTATCTGCTTTACCTGCCTGTCTACACCCTGCCCTGGGCGCCCTGCTGGATGCTCGGTTTGTGGGTGGCCGTGCGCAGCTGGAAGCACACCGAAGCCAATGTTCGCTGGCTGATCCTGGGCCTCGGCTTGCTGTTCCTGTTCTTCACCGCCAGTGGCAGCCGGCGCAGCTATTACGTATTGCCGCTGGTACCGTTTGCGCAGTTGCTGGCGGCCTGGTGGGTCACCCGGCGCATGGCCGCGCGTCAGGCGACCGGTAAAGCCGGCGAGCCCGGTTGGACCAAGGGTATTGCCGGGGCGGCCGGGTTTCTGTTTTTGGTCCTGGGCGTAGTCTATCCCTGGACCAACGGCGGTGCCGGCGGTGTCATGCAGTTCACCCGGGATGTGCGTGCCGAAGCCATCAAGACGGCGCCGTGGAATGAATGGCGCATGGTGCTGGTGGATGTCGACAACAAGCTGCCCATGTACCTGCAAAATCACGGCTCGCCGTTCTATTACGTGCTCCCGGATTCGGACATTCCACAAACCGGCGACAGTGCTGCACTGATGGCGTGGCTGGAAAAGAAAAGTGGCGAGACCTGGAATCCGGAACGCACGATCATCGTGGAGCAGTACAAGGACATCCATCAGTTGCCGCTGAGTTATCTGACGGTCGATCATCAACTGATCACCACCAAACCCAACAACGGCGCGCGGTTGTTTCATTCAAAGGAAAATGGCAGTGCGGCGTTTATTCCCCATGGGAAAACGACGGTGGCTGGGCAAGCGGTAACTCAGGCTTTGGATCAATAATGCGTTGAGGTGATCAATCCACAAAAACGGGCGCCTGCGAGGTGCCCGTTGTGTTTGAGTGTGCGCACCCACTGGTCGCGACAATATTGCTCTACAGATTCATTCAAACTACATTTGAATCTACAGATGCAATTAGAGCACACAAACATGGCCGTCCCCATCCAAGCTCAATCCTTCACCAAAAACCAATGCGTCACCGGCCTGCGCGCCGCCGTGAGCATTCTGGAAAAGTGGAAAGCCACCAGCGACCAGGCCTGTCGCATCCTGCGCATCTCCCGCAGCACCTACACCCGCGCTCGGCAGCGCGACCCGGATTGGGCGGTGGCGCTGGATGCGGACCAGATGCAGCGCATCAGCTTTGTGCTGAACATGCATGCGACGTTGCGGTTGGTGTTCGACAACCCGGATAACGTCTATGGCTTTGCCTCGATGGCCAATGACAACGAATTTTTCAACGGGCGTTCGCCGCTGGAAATCATGGCCCAGGGCGACATGATTTCGCTGTATGAAACCTTCCGCCGCATCGAC
This sequence comes from Pseudomonas sp. A-R-19, assembly GCF_019956575.1. Taxonomy (NCBI): domain Bacteria; kingdom Pseudomonadati; phylum Pseudomonadota; class Gammaproteobacteria; order Pseudomonadales; family Pseudomonadaceae; genus Pseudomonas; species Pseudomonas sp. A-R-19. The sequence goes on along the minus strand of NZ_JAHBDR010000073.1, from coordinate 47,050 downwards.
ATGCTGCGGGGTGCGTTATGGTGATGGCGAGTGAGCTGGCGGTGTTTGCAGGTGGGTCGTTGCAGGCTTATCGCTTGGTCAATTCGAAGTTTCCGCCTATTGCGTTGTTCGATGACGTGGCGGACGCGGATGAATTCGAGGTGTTGTTCGAGATTCAGGCGCTGACCAATCCGCGATTGAGGAATGAGGTGGGTCAGCTGGAGTTGATTGCGCGCAGCGAGATTCCGTTCGGAATTGCCGGTTGTTCTTATGCTATTGCGCCGTTTACTCATGTGAACCCGGCGGGTTCGCGTTTCAGTGATGGCAGTTTTGGCGTGTTGTACCTGGCGGATTCGATGGAGGCGGCGCTGGCTGAGGTAAGGCATCACCAGGGTCTGTATTGGTCGAAGGTACCGAGACTGAACTATGAGCGGTTTGTGTTTCGCGGGTTGGCCTGTGCGTTTGGCGATGGCGGGATGAAGGATGCCGCGGCCTTGCCGATGAGCGATCCGGTGTATGCGCCGGACGACTACAGCCATTCCCGTGTCCTGGGGCGGGCGGTGCGGGATGCCGGTTGTCCGGGTTTGCGGTATCACTCGGTGCGCATGCCGGGCAGTCATTGCTGGGCGTTGATGACGCCGAGGCCGGTATCGTCGATTGTGCAGACGGCGCATTACGAGATGGTCTGGAATGGGCAGATCACCAGTGTGAGTCAGATCAGTGAGGCTTGAGCCTCGTTGTCAGGCACATGAAAACCTGTGGGAGCGGGCTTGCTCGCGAATGCGTCGGCATTGCCAGCAATGTTGTCGACTGACACAACGCCTTCGCGAGCAAGCCCGCTCCCACAGAGATCAGCGAATCCACCATTGACTGCGTCGATAGTCACCATCATCTCAATGAAGTTCTCTTAAAAAATCCCCGGCGTAACATCTGCTCCATACCAACCCATAAGCACCCCGGAGCACACCATCATGAAACGCCAAACCCTCCTCAGCATCGCTTTCTCGGTTTTCGCAGTTAACGCTTTCGCCGCTACCTCTGCTCAACCCGTGGTCGCTGAAGGCGGCTCGGATCGTCTGATTGAAAGCCGTGTGGCCGAGGGTGGTTCCGACAAACTCCTGCAAAACCGCGTCGCTGAAGGCGGCTCCGACAAGCTCCTGCAAAACCGCGTCGCTGAAGGCGGCTCTGACAAGCTCCTGCAAAACCGCGTCGCTGAAGGCGGCTCTGACAAGCTCCTGCAAAACCGCGTCGCTGAAGGCGGCTCTGACAAGCTCCTGCAAAACCGCGTTGCCGAAGGCGGTTCGGATCGTCTGATCGAAAGCCGCGCTGTCTGAATGCAGTGTTTTACCGCAGGACTCAACGAAAAGCCCGGCCTCAACAGCCGGGCTTTTTCGTGATTCACTTTTTAATCGGTGTCACGAGTACTTTTTCGTCGGTGTCGAGAACGAACACCGCCAACAGGCGAGCCGGTTGAGTGTCACTGGCGTTGGCACTGACCAGGTGCACGGAACCCGGTTCCTCTACAAAGTTTTCGCCGACGGTGTAGATCTTTTCCGGTTGGCCTTTGACCTGGATGCGAAACGAGCCCTCCAGCACCGTTGCGTAGATGAACGCCGTTCTCGGGTGGGTGTGGGCCGGCGATGCGGCACCCGGCCCATACTCGACGACCACGCCTCTCATGCTCTTGCCAGGGATGTTGGGAATGGGACGATCGAACACCACCGTCACCTTGCCGTGGGGCGGCTCGGCGGCCGACGCTGCGCTAATCGAGAGTGCCGCGAAGACTGCGGCCATTAGCAATCGGGTAACCATGGGATTTCTCCTGGATGGGTAGGAAAATGTGCGGGTGCGCTGCGTTACTGTGCTGTCGACCGGGCCAGCCAGTCGTCGAAGCGGATCGCGCCCAGGCGTGCGTTCTTGCCGGTAACCAGCGATTGGTCGTTGAGCACCGCGCCGAAGTAGCGCGCATGCACGTCCGGCACGACCTTGCGGTTGTCCTGGGTCGCTCGCAGATAGCGCCTGGCCAGTTCGTCGATCGGCATGGTTTCCGGGCCGCCGACTTCAACCGTGCCATTGACCGGTGCTGCCAGCACGACATCGGCCAGCGCCGCTACTACGTCGTCGGACGCGATCGGCTGGATCAGCGCCGGCGAAGCACGAATTTCCTCGCCAACGGCGAAAGACTGGACAATGCCGCCGGCAAACTCGGAGAACTGCGTGGCACGCACAATGCTGTAAGGCATGCCGGATGCCTTGATAAGGGCTTCCTGCGCGACCTTGGCGCGGAAATAGCCGGTATCGGGAAGCCGTTCGCTGCCGACAATCGACAGGGCAACATGGTGACGAACCCCGGCAGCGGCTTCGGCGGCCAGCAGGTTACGGCTCGAGGTTTCGAAGAAATCGAGAACGGCCTGGTCCTCCCACGACGGCGCGTTCGCCACGTCGACCACCACATCAGCGCCATCCATCGCTTCGGCCAGGCCTACGCGGGTGATGCTGTTCACGCCGGTGCTGGGGCTGGCAGCGAGTGCGTCATGGCCGCGCTCGCGAAGGGTGTTCACAAGTTTCGATCCGATGAGGCCGGAGCCTCCGATGACGACGATCTTCATGACTTTTCTCCACTTGTCGACTGCAACCATTGCGTCGGTGTAGAGAGATTGCCTGCGCGCACCGGGCAAGTCCTTGCGCCGGGCTTGGGTTTGCCTTGGCGAGCGCTTGGATTTATGTCCAAGGCTACTGAGGTTCCTCCAGCCGCCCTTGCCGCAGACGGTGCAGCGGGTGTCGAGCTGCCGTATCATCTTCCCCAGTTACCAACCGCCAGCCGCCTGGGACACGGAGTTGAGGGCGCTTCGCCAGGGGATGCTCAACTTGCCATTCGCGTTTGAAGACTACGTACTCGATCAGGAGCGCCGGGAGCTGACCCTGCGCGGGCAGGTCGTGGCCGTCGGACCGCAGGTCTTCGACCTGTTGCTGCTGTTCGTCAACAATCCCGAGCGCGTCGTCAGCAAGGACGAATTGCTGAAGGCAGTATGGGGTGGCCGGATCGTTTCGGAATCGACGATCACCAGCCACATCAATGCGGTGCGCAAGGCCATTGGTGACACCGGTGAGGAGCAGCGCCTGGTACGCACCGTCGCCCGCAAGGGCTACCGCTTCGTTGGCCGGCTCAACGACGAGATGACCGGGCAAGCGCAACAGCCTGACATCGATGAGGGCTCGACCGCCGCCCCGAAGCAAATCCCCTCCTCTACCCTTGCTCTCCCGGATAAACCCTCGATCACCGTCCTGCCCTTCCAGAACCTGAGCGGCGACCCGGAGCAGGAATACTTCGCCGATGGCGTCGTGGAGGACATCATCGCCGCCCTGTCGCGTATCCGCTGGCTGTTTGTCATCGCGCGCAATTCGAGCTTCACCTACAAGGGCCAGGCGGTGGACGCCCAGGGGGTTGGCCAGGCGCTGGGCGTTCGCTACGTTCTCGAAGGCAGCGTGCGCAAGTGCGGGAACAAGGTGCGCATTACCGGGCAACTGATCGACGCAACGAGCGGGACGCACCTCTGGGCGGAGCGCTTCGAAGGCTTGCTCGACGATATCTTCGAGCTGCAGGACCAAGTCACACAAAGCGTCGTCGGTGCCATCGCGCCGCAATTGGAACGGGCAGAAATCGAACGCGCCAAGCGCAAGCCGACGGAAAGCCTGGACGCCTACGACTATTACCTGCGCGCCATGGCAAAGCTGCACAGCGGCAGCCGGGAAGCTATCGAGCAGGCGCTGCCGATGTTCTACCAGGCCATCGAACTCGATGCGGAATTTGCCTCGGCCTATGGCATGGCCGCCTGGTGTCATTTCTGGCGCAAGCTCAATGACTGGATGACCGATCGGCCTGCGGAAATCGCCGAGGGCATACGGCTGGCGCGCCTGGCCGTGACCCTCGGCCGCGATGATGCCGTCGCGTTGACCCGCGGCGGACATGCGCTGGCTCATCTCGCTGGCGAAGTCGACGGCGGCATTGCCCTGCTCGACAGGGCGCGCCTGCTCAATCCCAACCTCGCCCCCGCCTGGTTTCTGGGCGGTATCCTGCGGGCGCTGCACGGTGAAACAGACGCCGCCATCGAGCATTTGAACCATGCCGTTCGCTTGAGTCCGCTGGACCCGGAAATGTTCAGGATGCAGGTCGGGATGGCGCTCGCGCATTTCTTCGCCGGACACTTCGATGCCGCTGCGGATTGGGCGGAAAAGGCCCTGGGCAACCTGCCCAGCCTGCTGATCGCGGCGGCACTGGTGGCGGCCAGTCATGCGCTCGGCGATCGCATGGATAAAGCGAATCTGGCGATGCAGCGTCTGCAAAAAATCGATCCCTCCTTGCGCCTGTGCAACCTCAAGGACTGGCTGCCGATTCAACGGCCCGAGGATTTCGCCCGCTTCGTCGATGGACTACGACTGGCAGGCTTGCCGGAGTGAAGGCGACCCTGTAGGAGCGAGCTTGCTCGCGATGGTCGCTAACGATTACGCGTGATGACTGGCTTAACGCGGTGCTCTTGCGTTCATCGCGAGCAAGCTCGCTCCTACAGGGACCAGGTCGTGCGTTGGCATTCACCTGGCAAAATTCACACATTGCAACAGTAGGCTAAGCTTTGAGCAACTCGTTGCTCATGATGCTCGGTTCTGCAGGTTTTGGGTGTTTCTGGAGAGCGTCTGCAACAGCGATCTCAGACTGGCCCAAACCTTTCACGCAGGATCGACGTGATGACAGAGCCCCTCCTCAGCTTTGATGCACTCAAGCGCGCCGCTGCCGCCGGCGAAATCGATACCGTACTGGTCTGCATGGTCGACATGCAGGGTCGGTTGGTCGGCAAGCGCTTCCAGGTCGAGTTTTTCATCGACAGCGGCCACGAAGAAACCCACTGCTGCAACTACCTGCTGGCCGACGACATCGACATGGAGCCGGTGCCGGGTTACGCCGCGGCCAGTTGGAGCAAGGGCTACGGCGATTTTGTGCTCAAGCCGGACATGTCCACCCTGCGGCGCGTGCCCTGGCTTGAATGCACGGCCCTGGTGCTGTGCGATGTACTCGATCACCACCATCGCCAGGACCTGCCCCACAGCCCAAGGGCGATTCTGAAAAAACAGGTCGAGCGCCTGCGTGAGCGCGGCTATACCGGCATGTTTGCCTCGGAGCTCGAGTTCTATCTGTTCGATGAGACTTACGAGGCGATCCACAAGCGCAACTATCACAAACCGAAAACCGCCGGCCATTACATCGAGGACTACAACATCCTCCAGACCACCCGCGAAGAGCCGGTGCTGCGGGCGATTCGCAAGCATTTGCAGGCCTCGGGCATTCCCGTGGAAAACTCCAAGGGTGAGTGGGGCCCGGGCCAGGAAGAAATCAACATCCGCTACGCCGATGCCATGACCATGGCCGACCACCACGTCATCATCAAGCACGCCTGCAAGGAGATCGCGCAGTTGCAGGGCAAGGCGATCACCTTCATGGCCAAGTGGCGCTACGACGCCGCCGGTTCCAGCAGTCATATCCATAATTCGCTGTGGGACAAGAACGCCAAGAAGCCGCTGTTCTACGACGCGAAAGCCGAGTTCGGCATGTCGAAACTGATGCGGGCCTGGGTCGCCGGGCAGCTCAAGTACGCCAACGACATCACCTGTTTTCTCGCGCCCTATATCAACTCCTACAAGCGCTTCCAGGCTGGCACTTTTGCGCCGACGCGGGCGGTCTGGAGCCGCGACAATCGCACCGCCGGCTTTCGCTTGTGTGCCGAAGGCAGCAAATCGATCCGCATCGAATGCCGCATCGGCGGCGCCGACCTCAACCCCTATCTGGCCTTCGCTGCGTTGATCGCCGCGGGCCTGGCGGGTATCGACGAGAAGCTCGATCTGGCGCCGCCGTTCGAAGGCGACGCCTACCTCGATGAGCATCTGCCGGAAGTGTCCAAGACACTGCGCGAGGCGAGCGCCGCCCTCAAGGCCTCCAGCATGTTGCGCGAAGCGTTCGGCGATGAGGTCGTCGAGCATTACGTGCACACCGCCGAGTGGGAGCAGAAAGAGTACGACCGGCGAATCACCGACTGGGAATTACAGCGCGGTTTCGAGCGCTATTGAGATAGCCATGAAAGAGAAGATTCAGCTCATCTCCCCGGTCGATGGCCGGGTCTACGCCGAACGCGAGGTGGCCGATGCGGCGCAGGTCGAGCGGGCGCTGACAGCCGCTGCCAGCGCACAGGCGGCATGGCAACGCCGCCCGTTGAGCGAACGCGCGGCATTTTGCAGCGCCGCAGTGGAGGCGATGCTGTCGATGCAGGCCGACATCGTCCCGGAGCTGGCCTGGCAGATGGGGCGACCGGTGCGTTTTGGCGCCGCCGAACTGCGCGGTTTTGCCGAACGCGCCCGGCACATGATCGCGATCGCACCACAAGCCCTGGCCGCCGTAGAGCCGGTGCCTGTGGCGGGTTTCCGGCGCTATATCAAACGCGAGCCGCTGGGCACGGTGCTGGTGGTTGCCCCGTGGAATTACCCTTATCTGACGGCGGTGAACACGATTATCCCGGCGCTGATGGCCGGCAACAGCGTGATCCTCAAGCACGCGTCGCAAACCCTGCTGGTAGGTGAGCGTTTCGCCGAGGCCATGCGTCGCGCAAAACTGCCCGAGGGGCTGTTCCAGAATCTGCTGCTCAACCATGTATCGACCGGGGCGATCATTGCTGGCGGGCGCGTGCAGCAAGTGAACTTCACCGGTTCCGTGGAGGCTGGCAAAGTCATCGAAAGCGCCGCCAGCGGCCAATTTCTCGGTATGGGCCTGGAGCTCGGCGGAAAAGACCCGGCCTATGTGCGGGCAGACGCCAACCTTGAATATGCAGTGGAAAATCTGGTGGACGGCAGCTTCTTCAATTCCGGGCAGAGTTGCTGCGCCGTGGAACGCATCTACGTCGACCAGAAAATCTTCCCGGAGTTTGTCGAGCGCTTCGCCGAACTGACCCGCCAGTACGTGCTGGGCAACCCGCTGGACGAAGCCACCACCCTCGGTCCGTTGGTCACACCGGGCGCCGCCTTCTTCGTGCGTGGCCAGATCGCCGAAGCACTGGCCCAGGGCGCGACGGCGCTGATCGATCCACAGTCCTTTCCCACCGACGTTCCGGGCAGCGCCTACCTGGCACCGCAAGTGCTGGTGGACGTGAACCATCAGATGTCGGTCATGCGCGACGAAAGCTTTGGCCCGGTGGTCGGCATCATGCCGGTGGCCAGTGATGAAGAAGCCATCGCCTTGATGAACGACAGTGAGTTTGGGCTCAGCGCGTCCATCTGGACCCAGGACCTCGCAGCGGCCGAACGCCTGGGCAACGAGATCGCCACCGGCACCGTGTTCATGAACCGCTGCGATTATCTGGACCCGGCACTGGCCTGGACCGGCGTGAAGAACAGTGGGCGCGGCGTCACTCTGTCGCCACTGGGTTACGAGCATCTGACCCGGGCCAAATCCTTTCATCTGCGTCACGAGGTGTAGACCATGAACCTGACAGGAAACTGGAACTACCCCACGAGCGTTCGGTTCGGTGTCGGGCGCATCGCCGAGCTGGCCGACGCCTGTCGCAGCCAGGGTATCCAGCGCCCCTTGCTGGTGACCGACAGCGGCCTGGCGCGCGCGCCGATCACCACGGCGGCGCTGGAAGCATTGCGCGCCGCCGGTCTTGGCGTGGCGCTGTTCTGTGACCTCAAGCCCAATCCGGTGGAAGCCAACCTGGCCGGCGGGCTCGATGCCTGGCGCGCCGGCCAGCACGATGGCGTGATCGCTTTCGGCGGTGGCAGTGGCCTGGACATGGGCAAGCTGATTGCCTTCATGAGCGGCCAGACCCGCCCGGTCTGGGACTTCGAGGACATCGGCGACTACTGGACCCGTGCCGACGACAGCCGCATCGCCCCGGTCATTGCCGTGCCGACCACGGCGGGAACCGGCTCCGAAGTCGGTCGCGCAGCGGTGATCATCGACGAGCGCACCCACACCAAACGCATCATCTTCCACCCGAAAATGATGCCGCGCGTGGTGATCAGCGACCCGGCCCTCACCGTCGGCATGCCGGCCAAAATCACCGCCGGCACCGGCATGGACGCGTTATCGCATTGCCTGGAAGCGTACTGCGCCCCCGGCTTTCACCCCCTGGCAGACGGCATTGCCGTGGAAGGCATGCGCCTGGTCGCCAACTCACTGGTGAAGGCGGTGCACACGCCGTCGGACCTCGAGGCGCGCGCGCAAATGCTCGCGGCGGCGGCGATGGGCGCCACGGCATTCCAGAAAGGCCTGGGCGGGATGCATGCCCTCGCCCATCCGATTGGCGCGCTGTACGACACCCATCACGGCATGACCAATGCCACCCTGATGCCCTACGTCCTGCAGTTCAACCGTTCGGCCATCGAGGAGCGCATCACTCGCCTGGCAGCGTACCTGCGCCTGCCCTCACCCGGCTTCGACAGTTTCCTGGCCTTCGTCCTCAAGCTGCGCAAGGACATCGCCGTGCCGCACACCCTGTTTGAATTGGGGGTGGACGATAAACAGGCCGACCTGGTGACAGACATGGCGGTCGTCGACCCCTCCGCCGGCGGCAACCCGCTGCCCCTGACCCGGGACGGCGTGGCAAAGATTTTCGATGCGGCGTTTCACGGCCGTCTGTAGGAGCGAGCCTCCTCGCGATGGACGTCAACGATGACTCGGGCAACCTGACACCCCGCATCATCGTCAAGTCCATCGCGAGCAGGCTCGCCCCCACAGAAAACCCAGGTCGAGCCTACGGCGGCTCAGTTCGGCCTGTCCAAAACCTGAAGGGGCACACATGATGAACCCAGCAAGCCAGCCGGGCACCGAAACGCACGACGATGACGTCAAGGTGCTGCATAGCATGGGCTATGCCCAGCAACTCTCACGACGCATGGGAGTTTTCTCCAACTTCGCCATTTCCTTTTCGATCATCTGCATCCTCTCCGGTGGCATCAACTCGCTGGCCCAGGGCACCTCGGGCGCGGGTGGCATCTCCATCGGGATCGGCTGGCCGATCGGCTGCCTGATCTCCGGGGTGTTCGCCATGGCCATGGCGCAGATCTCCTCGGCCTACCCCACCGCTGGCGGCCTGTACCACTGGGGTTCGATCCTGGGTAACCGCTTCACGGGCTGGCTGACCGCGTGGTTCAACCTGCTGGGGCTGGTCACGGTGCTGGGTGCGATCAACGTCGGCACCTACTACTTCTTTTTCGGCGCCTTCGGACCGGCGCTGGGCATGGAGGACACGACCACGGTCCGGGTGATTTTCCTGGCGATCCTCACCGGCGTGCAGGCCTTGTGCAACCACTTGGGCATTGGCCTGACCGCCAAGCTCACCGACTTCTCCGGTTACCTGATCTTCGCCACGGCGCTGGCGCTGACCATCGTCTGCCTGATGTCGGCACCGAGCTATGAGTTTGCGCGGTTGTGGACCTTCGGCAACTACTCCGGCGAGGCGGGTGGCGGCGTCTGGCCGCAGGTCTCCAACGGCTGGATCTTCATGCTCGGCCTGCTGTTGCCGATCTACACCATCACCGGCTATGACGCTTCTGCGCACACCTCCGAGGAAACCCGCAACGCGGCCATGTCGGTGCCGCGCGGCATGGTCATGTCGGTGGTCTGGTCGCTGCTGTTCGGCTGGCTGATGCTCAGCGCGTTCGTGCTGATGTTGCCGAACATGGACGAGGCGGCCAAACAAGGCTGGAACGTGTTTTTCTGGGCCATGAACACCCAGGTCAACCCGACCTTGAAACTGGTGCTCTACGTGGCGATTTTCATCTCGCAGGTGCTCTGCGGGCTGGCCACGGTCACCTCGGTTTCGCGGATGATCTTCGCCTTCTCCCGGGACGGTGGCCTGCCCTGCTCCAAAGCCCTGGCCTCGGTGTCGCCGACCTTTCGCAGCCCGGTGGCGGCGATCTGGACCGGTGCCACCCTGGCCGTCCTGTTCGACTGGGGCTCGTCGGTGATCTCGGTCGGGGCAACGCCGGTCTACACGATCGTGGTGTCCTGCACGGTGATCTTCCTGTTCTTCTCCTTCGCCATCCCCATCGTGCTCGGCCTGTTCACCTACGGGACGTCGAAGTGGCCGACCATGGGGCCGTGGAACATGGGGCGATTCTGGTACTCGGTGTTCGCGATACTCTCGGTCCTGTCGATGATCATCATCTTCGTGATCGGCATCCAGCCACCGAACGATTGGGCGCTGTACATCACCATCGGCTTCCTGGTGCTGACCGCCATCGTCTGGTTCGGTTTTGAAGCGCGACGGTTCCAGGGGCCACCGGTGGGCGACATGATCGTCAAGCGCCAGGCTGAAATTGCGGCGGCGGAGGCGGCGTTGAACAAGCAAGCCGGAAGTTGATGGCGTGCACTTGTCTGGTCCTGAAACAGGTTGGCCCCTGAGTCAGGGCCAGACTTCCCGATTCGCGGACAATTCTTAATCCAAAAAAGGAATCGCCCTACATACAAGTTATTTCATAAGCGTCTTAATTCCCGCCTTTGGGTTTGTCCAGGGGCATGGACGCGTATTTCCTGAGGCAAACACGGATTGCTGATGCCGCAGGAAGCTTGTTAATGGAACTGACAAAGATTTTTTCGCCGCAGAACCGGCGGTTGATCACATTCACCTCCCCGATTGAAAACCCGCAAGAATTGCTGCTCGAACGCTTTTCCGGCTCTGAAGGGATGTCGACCTTATTCAGTTTCGAGTTGGCGCTGATCAGCCAGGACGCACGACTGGAACTCAAGTCATTGATGGGGCAACCCGCGCTGCTCGACATTGAACTGTCGACCGGCGAGGCACGTTACATCCACGGTTACATCAGTCGATTCAGCCTGCAGAAAAGTGACGGCAGCCTGGCTTACTATTCGGCCACCTTGAGCCCCTGGCTGTGGATGCTGTCGCGACGCTTCGACTCGCGGATCTTTCAGGAGCAAACCCTCGAGGACATTCTGCGCACGGTGTTCGCCAACTATGGCGTACTGCCCAGATTCGAGTTCCGTCTGGAGCAGTCGCTCAAGTCGCACAGCTACATCACGCAATACCGCGAGAGCGATCTGGACTTCGTCTTGCGCCTGCTGGAACGTGAGGGTCTGTTTTTCTACTTCGATCATTCGAAGGAAGAACACCGCCTGATCATCACCGACCATTCCCGCAGCCTCGAACCGTTAGCCCGGCAACCGCGGATTCGTTACCACAGTGCCTCGGTCACCGAGACCGCCGACTCGATCACCCGTTGGAGCAGTCATCGGGTTTTGCAGTCCGGCAAGATGGCTATCCAGACCTTCGACTACCAGCAACCGCGCAATCCGCTGCCGGTCAGCATGCCCAGTGTCAATATCCAAGGTGATGTTCCAACCTACGAAATCTACGACTTTCCCGGTCATTACAGCCACGGGATGCCCGCAGATGGCGAAGCGCTGGTGCGTCATCGACTCGAAGCCCTGGAGGTACAGGGCAAGACATTTGAGGGCGCCAGCAACTGCCGCGCCATGCTGCCGGGTTACACCTTCGAACTGACTCAGCACTTCGATCACGATGGTGACCCCGTGGATGATCGCCAATTCCTCTTACTCAAGGTGGAGCACCGGGGTGGCAACAACTATCTGACCGATCAACCGGCGAGCTACGACAACAACTTCGTGTGCATCCGTCACAAGATCGCCTATCGCCCACCGATCATGACGCCCCGGCCGACGATTTCCGGGCCGCTCACCGCCATTGTGGTGGGCCCGGAAGGCGAAGAGGTTTTCACCGACGAGCTGGCGCGCGTGCAAGTGCGCTTCCATTGGCAACGGGAGCAGGATCCTGCCCAATGCACGACCTGGCTAAGGGTCGCCATGCCCAGTGGCGGCGACGGCTTCGGTCATCAGTTTTTGCCGCGCATCGGTCAGGAAGTGCTGGTCACGTTCCTCGGCGGCGATATCGACCGCCCCCTGGTGACGTCGGTGCTCTACAACGCCGACCATTTCCCCCCGCACTTCAGCAATGCCACGGGGCTACCGGGCAATCGAACGTTAGCGGGGATCCGGACCCGGGAACATCAGGGCAAGGGCTTCAACGAACTGCTCTTCGACGATACGCCCGGCGCGCTGCGTGCCCGACTGGGCACGAGTCATCAGGCCACCGCGCTGAATCTGGGCAAACTCGTCACGCCGCGAACCGATGGGCAGGCCCAGGCGCGCGGCCAGGGCGCCGAACTGCGCAGCGATGCCGCGATCGCCCTGCGGGCGGCTCAAGGGATGTTGTTGACCACCTACGCTCGCCACGAGGCGCAGGGCTCACAGCTGGACCGTGAAGAACTGCTCAAGCTGTTGGCCGAGTGCGGCGAACTGTTCCAGTCCCTCGGCCAGACCGCCGCTGCCCGAGGCAGTCGACAGGTCGACACCCAGGGCATCGAGGCGTTGCGTCGGTCGTTGAGTCAGTGGCCCGAACCGACCAGCAACAGTTCGGGTGAGCCGGTGCTCGCGCTGGCGGCCGAGGCCGGCATTGCCAGCGCCACGCCGCGTTCACAGGTGCACTACGCCGGCGAGAATCACGACACCACCGCCCAGGATCACCTGCAGTTGACCAGCGGCGCGGCCATGCGCCTGCACGCCGGCAAAGGGATCAGCGCCTTCGCCCAGGACGAAGGCATCAGCGCCATTGCCAATCGCGGCAAGGTGCTGGTGCAAGCCCAGGACGACGACATGGTGCTCAACGCGCAAAAGAACCTGCACCTTTCGGCAGCCGAAGGCGAAATCCTCATCACCGCCCCCAGCATTCGCCTGGTGGCCGATGACGGCAGCTACATCAGGATCGGCGGCGGAGTCGAGATCGGCACGCAAGGCAAGGCCATTGTGCATGCCGGCGAGCATGACTGGGTGGGGCCCAAGACTGACAGCGCCTCGGTGCCCTCATTCGGTCGTGACCCCGCCGCGCAACGCCTGGCCATTCACTACCCCGGCCACGGCGACGACAGCGCCCGATTGGCGGTCGAACATGCTTACCAAATCAAACTGGAGGATGGCGGCACAGTGCAAGGACTGACAGATTCAAGCGGAATGACGGAGCGGGTGGAGCGCGAGCAGATGCATCAGGCGCAAGTGTCGGCGTTACGTGACAAAGGCCCGAACGGTGACAGCCAATGAGCAGTGAAGATCCGTACTGCGTGGCGCAACTCACCACCCGCCTGATGCCCAACTGCAACACCGTGCGCAAAATGGAAGTGCCTGCCGACCTGCCGGGGGTGGTGATTTTCCTGCACGGCGTGAATGACCCCGGCGCGTCCTATGAGTCGGTGGAAATCGGGTTGTGCCAGGGGGTGAACGAGCGGTTGGATCGGCCGGATCTCAAGGCGGGGCGGTATGGGAGCAAGTACCACAAGGCTGAAAAAACGCCTCGGGAAACGTGGACAGATAAAGAAGAACAAATACTCGACGACCCTGACACTTATCTTTATCAGCGCGACACGGACGATCCCAAAACCCGCAGCCTGATGATCCCGTTCTACTGGGGTTATCGCGCCGCGCCGGAACACGTCAAGCGCGATGACGCCGGTGATCCGTTCAGGGTGCGCAACCAGTTTCAGGATATCCAGGGCAATCGCCTGGATCGCCACTTTGCCAAGGCCGGTGGTTTTTTTGTCAATGCCACCAACAACCTGGAAGAGATGTACGGTGAAGGCTTCAAGGCCAACCGGAAAACCGGCATGGTCGAATTGATCAAGCCGAACAATTACCTGCTCTTCGCCAATGCGCCGCTGCGGCATTACTTTGTGTTGGCCGCTCACCGTCTGGCGATGCTGGTCAGGGAAATTCGCCGGGTATCCCCCGATGAAACCATCACCCTCATGGGCCATAGCCAAGGCACCCTGATTGCGTTACTGGCGCAGGCCCTGTTGATGGACAAGGGGCAGCGCTGCGCCGACACCCTGATTCTCGTGGACTCGCCTTACAGCTTGCTGCACAAGGTCACCCCCAAAGACCATGACACCCTCGCCACGTTGATCCGTATCGTCATGGCGGTCACGCAAACGCCCCATACCCAGCCACCGTTATCCGCGCTCAGGGAAGCCAAAACCTATGGCGGTCGCAGCGGCCCTCGATGGTCACCGACGCAAGGGACCCGCCTGAACAAGATCGGCAACCTCAGCGTTTTCCCCGAGCGCGACAATCGCGGCAAGGTGTACCTGTATTTTTGCCCGGACGATACCACCGTGGCCCTGGACGACGTACAAGGCATAGGCACCTACGGTGTGCCGGATGCAACACCGGATGGTCGGCCGGCGATGAAGGCGCTGCAATCGATGGGTTTTTATCAACGGCTGTGGACCAAGCGCCATCGTGACGGCGAGCCAGTGCTGGTGGGCAAGCCGCCACAACCTGAGTTCATCCGCGCGCCGGGCGAGCACCGCTACCCGGGCGCGTCCTTTGTCACCGGAGTGGCCTCGCAAGCGCCGATAGCCAAGGGGCAGGAACGCCTGATCAATGCCGAGGCCCTGAACCCGCCCCATGCGCCACAGATGTTCGGTGGCGAAGCGCTAACCGGCAGTTCGACCACCGCAGGTCTGGACAAACCCGATGAGGTGGCCAAGAGCGTCGCGCTTGGCAAAGACGCCGCGACCTTTTTGTGGATAAAAATGCCCGCCGAGTATGACGCCCCGAACACCTCGCAGCGGGAGGCGTTAGCCCGTTTCAACGGCTTGTCCGAAGACCCGGAAGACCACACGCGCGCCGTACGAAAAGGCGCGGCCCGCTCCAGTAGCAGTTCCTGCCACGAGCGCGAGGAAACCCCACGCGAGGCCCGGGCACGCATGGAGCATGACCAGAAGACCTGGGGAAACAACTCCTACCACTCGGCGATCCTGCGCAGCCCGGAAAACCAGCGTTGGGTGACAGCGATGGACATTGCCATTGGCCAGGCGCATTGCCTTGATGAACCGGCCATGCGCGAGGTGTTGGTGGCGATAGCGGATTGGAAGATGGATGAAGAGGTATTCAGGAAAACCAGTGAGTTGCCAGGTTGGTCGCGACTAAGCGCTGAGGCTCGGGCATTAGTGAAGGCCAGTTATCAATATTACCAGGAGGGAGAATTTCCGCCCTCCGATCTGGTCTCGCTGACACCCCCCACTCTGCTTGCCAGCGCCGCTAAAAAAGGAGGTGCTTTGTGAGCGATCCTCAAGACCGTCCCCGAACGTTACCGAAACTGAAACCCTATCTCTGGATCGCCGGCGTACTGCTGGTCCTTTGGCTCGGCTTCGTCTGGCTGGCCCACATCAAGGCACAGGAAAACAACGTGGAACTTCGTAACCTCAACCCGGTACTGCGCTGGGGGATCGCCGCCATCCTGGGGCCCTTGCTGCTGATTTTCAGCGTTCATTGGTGGGGCAAGGCCGTGGCCAGTGAAAAGGCGGGGCTTGCCGCCTACAAAACCAACGTCATGGCGCAAATCAACGAGCAGCAAGCCATGCAAGTACGGACTTATGCGTTGGAAATCCGCGGGGTGGGGATGGCAGTGGATGATTGGCATCAATCGTCGATATGGCGAGAAATTAAAAAAAAGAACAACAACTTCGCTTCAATCTATTCTCGAGACCCCGAGGATTATGATTCTTCTTTAAGCTCCCGGGAAATAACCAGGAACATCAACATTCGTGTGGCGTTCAAGCATTCAGCGAACGGGTCAGTGGCGTACTGGCCAATCCCGGTGTTTGCGCTAGGTCCTCCAGACCCTTATGAGAAAGGCTACCGAGCCGCCGGTTTGATCAATTCAGGCCGTAATAAGGCAACCTTGGGGGTAACCCAGTTCCTCTGGCAGGACGATGAAAGCACCTCACACGCGCAAGGCATGATCGAGCGGCTGTTCCAGTTTTTTGACGACAACCCCCAAGTTCCACAAGCGCTGATCGCAAGTCGGGACGGTGACGTGACGCGTGATGTCTATCGCAAGCCTGGCACCCCTGGCTTGCAGAACGGCCATGTCGTCCCCACGGTGTACGAAAGCATGACCGGGCTGCTGGTCACTCGCTCGGATCGGGTGGATCGGTACATCCGTCGTTATGCCACCCACGAGCCTGAGGATAACCAAAACAAAAACACGGACCTGGGCAAGCTGTGGGCATTTTACTGGAAGCATTCCCGTGAGTTTCGGGATGTGTACGAAGAGGCGGAGCGTGCCAAGGGTTTTGCAAACCCCGATGCCCCCGGCACCATGTCCACCGCCTACTGGCAATCGCAACTCCCCGCCCTTTGGCAAACCATCAACAACCGCGGGCCAGGAGAGTTCGAACCCTCCCCATGGCTACCGATACGCTGGGCCCAGCATCAGATCAAAGAGTTCGACGCCGCGCCGGTGCTGGGTTACTTGCACCGACCAATCAAAGTCTCAATGCAGGATGAACAGGGCCGGCGGCTAAAACCGGCACTACAGGCCAAGGCCCTGCAGGCTGGCTGGCTGCAAGCCCTGGAGACGTTACCCAAAGGTCAGCAACCAGTCCGCGTGTTCTATGACACCACCGACAACCGGGACGCTGAAATCGCCCTGACCAATGCCTTGCACGGCCTGAACACGGACGGCCATGGCATCGCGTTGGGTAATGTCGACGAGGGTTACGACATCGGTCGGCGTCTGGGCAATACCGGGGTTAGTGGGGCGCTGGTGGAAATCAACCTGGCGACCATCGCCAGCTACCTGGACGGCGGAGCCAGCGCGGTGGTCTACGCCGGCCCGGACGGTAGCCTGACGGTGCAAATGATCCACCCACCGGACGAGGCCCGCAAAGAAAAGAACCGCGAGAACCGGGGTGCCGATCCCTTCAAGTTCGGCTCCCCTAGCGGCGGAGTACCCAGGACATGACCAATCCCCTCTGCCTGGGCGATGCATCGGCGTTACGTGACAAAGGCCCGAACGGTGACCGCCAATGAGCAGCGAAGATCCGTACTGCGTGGCGCAACTCACCACACGCCTGATGCCCAACTGCAACACCGTGCGCAAAATGGAAGTGCCCGCCGACCTGCCGGGGGTGGTGATTTTCCTGCACGGCGTGAATGACCCCGGCGCGTCCTATGAGTCGGTGGAAACCGGGTTGTGCCAGGGGGTGAACGAGCGGCTGGATCGGCCGGATTTGAAGGCGGGGCGGTATGGGGCCAAGTACAACGAGGCTAACAGTACGCCCAGGAAGGCGTGGAAGGATAACGAGGGGCAAATACTCGACGATCCGGATACTTACCTCTACCAGCGCGACACTGAGGCGCCCAAAACCCGCAGCCTGATGATCCCGTTTTATTGGGGCTACAGAGCCGAACCCGGAGAGATAAAACGCGATAAAAATGGCGATCCGGCTAGGCTGCGGCATCAATTCCAGGACCGGTTCGACAATCGTCTGGACCGTCACTTCGCCAAGGGCGGCGGTTTCTTTTCGAATGCCACCAACAATCTGCTGGAGATGTACGAAGAGGGTTTCGCCAAGTGGCTGCGCCATTGGGTACAACCCACGATGCCCAACTCCCTGTACATGGGCAAGGGACCGAACCGGCGTTATTTCGTGCTCGCGGCCACCCGGCTGGCCATGCTGGTCAGCGAGATCCGTCGCGTTTCCCCCGATGAAACCATCACCATCATGGGGCACAGCCAGGGCACGCTGATCACCTTGCTCGCCCAAGCTATGCTGGTAGATCGCGGAGAACGCTGCGCCGACTGCGCAATCATGGTGGCTTCGCCCTATTCCGTATTGCCGGACGCGACGCCGAAAAACTTGCGAACCCTGCAAACCCTGATCGACATCGTGCAACACACCACCCAATCACCTCATGAGCAACCACCCCTCAGCACCATGAGTTGTGGCGTGCCGGGTTATGGTGGTCGCACGGGGCCGCGCTGGTCACCCGAACAAGGCCAGCGCTTGAGTGCCGACGGGAAAACCCTGGTGTTTCCCGAGCGCGACAACCGCGGCAAGGTCTACCTGTATTTCTGCCCGGACGACACCACCGTGGCGCTGGATGATGTGCAAGGCATGGGTACTTATGGCGTGCCGGACGAGTTGCCCGATGGTCAGCCGGCCATGTCCGCGTTGCAGTCCTTGCGTTTCTACCAGCGCCTGTGGACCAAGCGCCTGCGTGACGGCGAGCCGGTACTCGTGGGCAAGGCTGCTCAACCAGACTTCACACGCGCCGAGGGGGAGCCGCGCTATCCCGGTGGCTGGTCAGTTGCCGCGATAGCCTCGCAAGCCGGGATCAGTGAAGGCCAGACGCGCAACATCAATGCCGAACAACTGCATCCACCCCATGCGCCGCAGATGTTCGGCGGCGAAGCCGTGACGGGGTCTACCCATGAGGCAGGAAAGGATCGACCGGATGCGGTGTCGCAAAACGCTGCATTGGGCAACCCCGGTGCCTCTTTCAAATGGGTTTATGTGACCAACAGCGACAAGCGACTCGACTTGGACGAAGGGCTTGTTCGCTGGAATCACGGCAAAGAGCCGGACGACCAGACTCGGGCCCTGCGCCAGACACCGGTGTCCGGCAATCCGATGCTCAATCGTAAGGACCACTACCGCATCTACCGCGAGGAAACCCCTAGCGAAATCCGTGCGCGCATGCAAGTTGATCAGAAGGAATGGACTGACAACAGCTATCACTCGGCAGTTTTGCGTAGCCCGCAGAACCATCGCTGGGTGACGGCGATGGACATTGCGATTGGGCAGGCCAAGTGTCTGGATGATCCGGTGATGCGGGAGGTGTTGGTGGCGATTGCGGATTGGAAGATGGATGAAAATCGATTTGAAGTAGTCAGCAGTTTTCTGGGTTGGTCGCGACTGAGTGCAAAGGCGCGGGCGTTGGTAAAGGCCAGTTATCAGTATTACGACAAGGGTAAGTTTCCTTCAAACGAGCTGGTTTCGCTAACGCCGCCAGCACTAATAATCGGCTCGAAGGGAAAAGGTGCATGAGGGATCGCCAGCAGGACAAATCACAGCGGCCGAAGCTGAAGGGCTATCTCTGGACTGCGGGGGTACTGATAGCTATTGGGCTTGGTTTTTTACTCGTCGTCATCTACACCGCACAGGCTGAAAACAGGGAGTTGGGGGATATGAGCGCCGTGATGCTTAAGGGAGCAGCAAGTATTTTTGGCGCGCTGGTGTTGACCTACAGCGGGCACTGGTTTGGTAAGGCCGTAGCCTACGAAGAGGCAGAGCTCGCGGCCTACAAATCAAAAGTCATGGCCGAAAGAGCCGAGCACATCGCTACCCAGGAGCGTACTTATGCGCTGGAAATACGGGGAACGGGGCTTGCCGTTGATAATTGGCATCAATCATCAATTTGGCGGGAAATCAAAAAGACCAACAACAATTTCACTTCGATCTATTCGCGAGACCCCAAGGATTATGACACTTCAGTGAGTTCTCGAGAGATCACCCAAAAAATCAACATACGCGTTGCGTTCAAGCATTCAGCCAGCGACTCAGTGGCCTACTGGCCAATTCCGGTGTTTGCGTTGGGACCACCAGATCCTTATGAAAAAGGCTACAAAGCTGCTGGTCTGATCAACTCAGGTCGAAATGCTGCCACTTTGGGGGTGACACAGTTTCTCTGGCAAAGCGACGAAAACACCGCTCATGCCCAAGCAATGATCGAACGGCTTTTCGTATTTTTTGACGACAACCCACAAGTGCCACAGGCATTGATCGTTAGCAAGGACGGCGATGTGTCCCAAAGCGTTTACCGAAAGCGCGGCACCCCCGGCCTGCAAAACGTCCATGCGGTCCCGACTGTATTCGAAAGCATGACTGGCTTGCTCGTCACCCGTTCGGATCGGGTAGACCGTTACATCCGCCCCTTTGCCACCCACGATTCAGAGGACAACCAGAACAAAAATACCGACATGGGCAAGTTGTGGGCGTACTACTGGAATCGTGATGCTGCGTTCATCGATTGGTATGAAAATGCTGAGCGGGCAAGGGGTGTGGAAGAACCAAATGCCCCCAGCACCATGTCCTCCACCTACTGGCAATCCCAACTCCCCACCCTCTGGCAAACCCTGAGCAACCGAGGCCCCGGCCATTTCGAACCCTCCGCATGGCTACCGGTGCGCTGGGCCGAACATCAAGTCAAGGAGTTCGATAAAGCCCCGGTCCTGGGCTACCTGCACCGCCCGATCAAAATCCCGATGCATGACGACAACGGCAAACCACTCAAACCCGCGCTACAGGCCAAGGCGCTACAAGCAGGCTGGCTAAAGGCACTGGAAACCCTGCCCAAGGATGAAAAACCGGTACGCGTGTTTTACGACAGCACCGACAACACCTCAGGCGAAATTGCCCTGACCATTGCGTTGCACGGCCTCAATGTCGATGGATCCGGCCTCGAACTGGGCAATGTCGACGAGGGCTACGACATCGGTCGGCGCCTGGGCAACACCGGCGTCAGTAGCGCTTTGGTCGAAATCAACCTCGCCACAATTGCCAGCTATCAGGAAGGTGGTGTCAGCGCGGTGGTGTACACCGGCGAAGACGGCAGCGTCACCGTGCAAATGGTTCGCCCGCCAGACGAAGCCCGTAAAACGAAGAACCAGCAAACCCACGGTGCCGACCCGTTCAGGTTTCGCATGCCGGGAGCAAAACCATGACCAATCCCATCTGCCTGGGCGATGCCACCAGCAGTGGCGGCAGCGTCGTCTCCTGCCAGCTCGAAGGCACGCATACCCTCAAAGGAAAAACACCGGCGGTGCTGGGCGACAGGGCTACCTGCCCACTGCACGTGGGCGAGTTTGCCTTCGTCGAAGGACATCCGCGCCGGCGTATGAACGGCATTCCCCTCGTACTGCAAGGCCATCTCCTGGCCTGCGGTTGTCATGCGGTGGCGAGCAATGCTTTGAACGTACGGGTTACCTGACGTGGAGCTTCGTAAGATCAACCCGGTACTGCGCTGGGGAATCGCCGCCATCCTGGGCCCCTTGCTGCTGATTTTCAGCGTCCACTGGTGGGGCAAGGCCGTGGCCAGTGAAAAGGCAGGACTTGCCGCCTATAAAGCCAACGTCATGGCGCAAATCGCCGAGCAGCAAGCCACGCAAGTGCGGACTTACGCATTGGAAATCCGCGGGGCTGGGCTTGGGATCTACCAGGACCACCAATCGGAGATCTGGCAATTCATCAAGAAAAAAAAGAACAACTTTGTGTCGATTTACTCACGAGATCCCAAGGACTACAAGGCATCACTACGATCCAGAGAAAACTCCAGAGATATCAAAATCCGTGTGGCGTTCAAGCATTCGGCAGGCGCGTCAGTAGCGTACTGGCCAATCCCGGTGTTTTCCATCGCACCGCCCAAGCAACCTTCAGATACCGGGGCGGCGAGTAATATCCTCGGCGGTCGCAATGCCGCAACCTTGGGCGTCACGCTCTTTTTATGGCAGGACGCGGAAAATACAACCCATGCCCAAGGCATGATCGAGCGATTGTTCCAGTTCTTTGATGACAACCCCGAAGTGCCCCAAGCCTTGATCGTGAGCGAGGACGGCGACGTCACGCGAAACGGTTTACGCGTGGCTGGTACCCCTGGCTTGCAGAACGGCCATGTCGTCCCCACGGTGTACGAAAGCATGACCGGACTGCTGGTCACTCGCTCGGATAGGGTGGATCGGTACATTCGCCGTTATGCCACCCACGAACGTGAGGACAACCAGAACAAAGACACTGATTTGGGTAAGTTGTGGGCGTTTTACTGGAAACAATCCCGTGAGTTTCTAGATGTGTACGAAGAGGCGGAGCGTGCCAAAGGCGCTCAAGATCCCTTAGCTCCCGGCACCATGTCCACCGCCTACTGGCAATCCCAACTCCCCGCCCTTTGGCAAACCATCAGCAACCGCGGGCCAGGAGAGTTCGAACCCTCCCCCTGGCTACCCATCCGCTGGGCCCAGCACCAGGTCAAAGAGTTCGACGCCGCGCCGGTGCTGGGTTTTTTACACCGACCGATCAAGGTCTCGATGCAGGATGAACACGGTCAGCGGCTAAAACCGGCGTTGCAGGCCAAGGCCCTGCAGGCAGGCTGGCTGCAAGCCCTGGAGACGTTACCCAAAGGGCAGCAACCGGTCCGCGTGTTCTATGACACCACCGACAACCGGGACGCAGAAATCGCCCTGACTAACGCCTTGCAAGGCCTGAACACGGACGGCCATGGCATCGAGTTGGGTAATGTCGACGAGGGTTACGACATCGGTCGGCGTCTGGGCAATACCGGGGTTAGTGGGGCCCTGGTGGAAATCAACCTGGCAACCATCGCCAGCTACCTGGACGGCGGAGCCAGCGCGGTGGTCTACGCCGGCCCGGACGGCAGCCTGACAGTACAAATGATCCGCCCGCCGGACGATGCACGAAAAGAAAAGAACCGCGAGAACCGTGGTGCCGATCCCTTCAAGTTCGGCTCCCCTAACGGCGGAGTACCCAGGACATGAGCCATCCCATTTGCCTTGGCGATGCCACCAGCAGTGGCGGCAAGGTGGTTTCCTGCCAGCTCGAAGGCACGCATACCCTCAATGGAAAAACTCCTGCAGTGCTGGGCGACAAAGCTACCTGTCCACTGCATCTGGGCGAGTTTGCCTTCGTAGAAGGGCATCCGCGCCGGCGTATGAACGGCATTGAGCTCGTTTTGCAAGGCCATCTCCTGGCCTGCGGTTGTCATGCGGTGGCGAGCAATGCTCAGAATGTGCAGGTGGTCTAGACCGAAACACCGGATTTTCTCTTTGTTGCGGGGCGACCGGTGGCCCCCGGAGTGATACTCGGGCTCATCAGCCGGGCTTTTTTGCAGGCTGATGATCTATCCTGTGTCTCCCCGATTCCACCCCGGAGACACCCGTGCCCACCCTCACCGCCCGCGAGGTTTACCAGCCGTTGCGCGACGCCGCCCAGGGTATTCGCACGTTCAAGCGTCTCGATGAACACTGCAAGTCTGGTCATGTACAGGTCGACATCGACGGCTGGCAACTGACTCTGGAGGTCGACGCCGGCCACTTGCGCCACTGCCTGCACGGCCAATGCCCCGATGGCCGCGAGTATGCGCTCGACATCGGGCAGCGCTTCGGTACCGACCCGGTGAGTTTGCTCAGCACCTGGGAACTGGCGCAGATTGAACGGCTGCTCGCCTGAATCCTTCGCAACCTATCGTTCCCTGGCCGCACTTGTGATACACAAGCCGGAGTGATTTCTGCGTCCAAGGAGATTCCGTCCATGCCCCGTTCCCTACGCCTGCCGCACTGGCTGGCCTGTACCCTGCTCGGCTTGCTCGCTGGCGGCACCCAGGCCAGCACCACGCCCCCGGCGCCCGATGCCCTGCAACCGTTGCTGGCGACGATGAATGAGCGCTTGTACATCAGTGAACTGGTGGCGCTGACCAAGTGGGACAGCGGCAAGCCGATCCAGGACAACGCCCGGGAGGCGCAAGTCATCGCCAACGCGCGCAAGCAGGCGACCCAGCGCCAGCTCGACCCCGATGATGTCGCCGACCTGATCGCCGCCCAGATCGAAGCGAGCAAACTGGTGCAATACGGCCGGTTCGCACAATGGCAAGCGGCGCACAAGGCACCGGATACGCCACGGCCGGACCTCAATAACCAGATCCGGCCGAAGCTCGACACACTGCAAAACCTGCTGCTCAAGCAGTACGCCGCGTTCCTGCCCTACCGCAAGGACCCGAACTGCCCGCAATGGCTGGCCACCGAACGCTCCGCGCTGATCAAGGATTACCTGCATGGCCAGGCGATGATTCGGGCGACGGGCGAGTTGTGCGTGGTGGGTCGATGACAGTGCAGTGATCCAGACAAAAAGCCCGGCCCAATCAGCCGGGCTTTTTCATCGGCAGCCCCACAGATGTAAAACACCCTTTACATCGATAAAATCTCCGGCGAGTATGTAAAGGGTCTTTTACATCAGGAGCAAGCAATGAAACGCTATTACATGGAAATGGGCGCTGCGACGGCGCTGTACTCGATATTGCTGATCGTGTCGCTCATCCTGCTCAAGGATCAGCAAGAGATGGCCATGGCGCTGAAGATCATCATCACGCTACTGCCTGTGATTCCTGCGGGGCTGATGTGTTGGGCGGTGGTGCGCAATATGCGCACGCTGGACGAAATGCATTTGCGCATTCAGTACGAGGCGCTCGGTTTTGCCTTTGCCGCTTCGGCATTGCTGACCTTCACTTACGGCTTTCTGGAGAATGTCGGCTTTCCACACGTGTCCTGGGTCTGTGTGTGGCCAGTGATGGGCCTGATGTGGATGATCGGCCTTAGACTTGCCAAGCGGCGTTATCAATGAAAAACCGTCTCAAGGAACTGCGCGCCGAACGCAAGTGGTCACAAGTGGATCTGGCAGCGTTGTTGAATGTTTCGCGGCAGACCATCAATGCCATCGAAAATGGCCGCTATGATCCCAGCCTGCCCTTGGCGTTTCAGATTGCCCGGGCGTTTGAACTGCCCATTGAGAGTATTTTTGATGATGAGCTCGCGGGCTAATCCATTCCTGCCTCAGGCCCCCATGCATGAGCCACACTGAAACCCTCGCAAAAATCCTTCTCGGCCCGGTCTTGCTTGCGCAAGGCCTGTACACCCGGTGGATGACGCCCAAACTGCCGGAGGCCGAAGGTGAACGCCAGGGCGAGGCCGGCAGCGGCGAGGTTCTGCGCTTGTTGATTGTCGGTGACAGCGCCTCGGCGGGCGTGGGTGCGGCGACTCAAGGTGAAGCCCTGAGCGGTCGACTGGTCGGGCGCCTGGCCGATGAATATCAGGTGTCGTGGAAACTCTGGGCGCGCTCAGGCCTGGACTCGCAAGGGTTGCTGGAACTGCTCGAACAGCACGCCGTGGAGTCGTTCGACGTGGCGCTGTTGTCGATTGGCGTCAACGATGTCACCAGCTCACTCACCCTGGATCAGTGGCTCGCTCGGCAACGGCGCTTGATGGCGCTGTTGTGCGACAGGTTTGCGGTGAGGCAGATTGTCGTGTCGCCCCTTCCGCCGATGCACCTGTTCCCCGCCCTGCCGCAGCCGCTGCGCTGGTTTCTGGGGTTCCGGGCGCGTGTTTTCAACGCACATCTGGCGGATCTGGCAGATCGAATGGATCAATGTACGATGCTGACCACCCCGCTGGTGCCCGAACCGGGCCTGATGGCCAGCGATGGCTTTCATCCGGGGCCGCTGCTTTACCGGCAATGGGCCGACGATGCCGCCAGGGTGATCGACCAGGGTTTTCGCACCACAACAATAAAAAACAGGAGTTGAACATGTCTGAGCTGAACCTGAACCCCAATGTCGCAGCGTCCCTGAAGCAGTGGCACGCGATGATCGGCAACCGCGACTTGAGCGGCCTGCCCGAAATGCTCGACCCGCAGGCGGTGTTCCGCTCGCCGATGGCGCACACGCCGTATCCGGGGGCGCCGGTGGTGTCGATGATCCTCAACACGGTCATGAACGTGTTCGAGGACTTTGCCTACCACCGTGAGTTGGCCACGGCGGATGGCTTGAACGTGATTCTCGAATTCAGCGCCAAAGTCGGCGAGAAAGAGCTCAAGGGCATCGACATGATCCGCTTCAACGAACAGGGCAGGATTGTCGAGTTTGAAGTGATGGTGCGGCCACTGAGTGGCTTGCAGGCGCTGGGTGAAGAAATGGGCCGACGCCTCGGGGCTTACCTGAAAGCCAGCAAGACCTGATTTACCTGATTCACCAAAAATCCCTTGTAGGAGCGAGCCTGCTCGCGATGGGCGTTAACGAAAACGCGTGCTTGCTGGATAAACGCGGCGTTCTTGAGTCCATCGCGAGCGGGCTCGCTCCTACAGGTTTTGTGTAACGTCTGGAATCCTCACACCAGCGGCTGGTGACTGGTCACGCAGTGAATCCCGCCCCCGCCCGCGGAGATCGCGTCGATGTTGAGCTGCACCACTTCGCGGTCCGGGTAGAGCTCGGACAGCAGGTCGAAGGCCTTGGCATCCGCTTCCTTGTCGCCGAATTCCGGTGCGATGATCGCGCCATTGATCACGAAGTAGTTGATGTAGCCGGCGGCGAAGTCCGGGTTGTCCTTGCTGAACCGGCTGTTGCGCGGGTTGAGCGGCGGCGACAGGGTATGCACCTGCAATTTGCGGCCATCGGCATCGGTGGCGTTTTCGAGGATCTGCAGGTGGGCGCGAGTGACCTTGAAGTCGTAGGACTCGGGGTCGTTGTCGAGGTTGGCGATGACCACGCCGGGCTTGATGAAGCGTGCATAGAAGTCGACGTGGGCGTCGGTGATGTCCTTGCCCTTGATGCCTGGCAGCCAGATTATTTTGCGCAGCCCCAGGCGTTCCTTCAGCTCTGCTTCGACCTCGGCTTTGCTCCAGTCGGGATTGCGGTTGCGGTTGATCCAGCTGCTTTCGGTCATGATCCCGGTGCCGTGGCCATCCACTTCGATGGCACCGCCCTCGCCGACCAGCTCGCTGCGCAGGTATTGCGCCTTGGCATTTTTGGCGACCAGCGCCGCCAGTTGCGCATCGTCCGCATGCTGCTGTTTGTTGCCCCAGCCGTTGAAGTTGAAGTCCACGGCGCCGAGGCCGCCGCTGCCATCGACGACAAAGTTGGCGCCGATGTCGCGCATCCAGATGTCGTCCAGCTCGGCGATCACGAAGGTGGTGTTGCGACTGCCGCATTTGGTTTCGGCCAGGCGCCGTTCGCTCTGGCGACAGAACACGGTGACCGGCTCGTATTCGGCAATGGTACGGGCGATCAGGCCCAGGGCGTCTTGCACGTGGGGCGTGAAATCTTCCCAGATCGCGTCCTGCGCCCCGAAGGCAATGAAGGCCCGCTGGTGTTTATCACCTTCATCGGGCATGTACCCCTTGCCTTGGCTGGCCGCTCGCGCCGGCATGGACCCGAAGCCCAATCCCATGGACGCCACCGCGCCCAATCCGGCGACGACTGATACCTGCTTGATGAATGTTCGACGTGTCGGCATGTATTTTCCTGAAATCCGGGTTTGGCCGGCCCGCGGGCCGGCCGGTGATCATTTGACCGTTGCGGTCT
Source organism: Pseudomonas sp. A-R-19 (assembly GCF_019956575.1). Lineage (NCBI taxonomy): Bacteria > Pseudomonadati > Pseudomonadota > Gammaproteobacteria > Pseudomonadales > Pseudomonadaceae > Pseudomonas > Pseudomonas sp. A-R-19. The sequence goes on along the minus strand of NZ_JAHBDR010000073.1, from coordinate 20,016 downwards.
TGAACTTGGTCCAGGTGCGCATGCGTGCCCGCATGTCGGCCTGGGGAATGTCCTTGCCGGGAATCAACCGCGCGTAGGTGGCTTCATCGAGGTAGATGTCCGGGTTGTTGCGCATCGCCGCATCGACGTCCGGCCGCGCCTTGGCGTTGGAGGTCGGGTAGCCGGTGAAGTTGCTGATGGCCGCCATGTTTTGCGGGCGCATGACGAAGTTGATGAAAGCGTAGGCGTATTCCGGGTGACGGGCGTCGACGGGAATGGCCATGGTGTCCATCCACACCGTGGTGCCTTCACGGGGGATGCGGTAGTGGAAGGTGGTTTTCTTGCCGGCGCTGTCAGACGTGCGCTGCGCCTGGGTCATGTCGCCGCTGTAGCCCAGGGACATGCACAGGTTGCCGTTGACCAGGTCGGTCACCGGTTGCGACTGGAACTTGCGGATGTATGGCCGCATCTTCATCAGCATGTCACTGGCCGCCGCCAGGTCCGCCGGTTTGGCGCTGCGCGGATCGCGGCCGAGGTAGTTGAGCACCACCGCCAGCACTTCGTCCGGCGAGTCGATCATCGAGATGCCGCAGTCGGCGAACTTCGCCGCCAGTTCCGGTTTGAACAGCATGTCCAGGCTGTTGACCGGCGCGTCCGGCGCACGCTGGGCGATCTGCTCGGCGTTGTAGGTCAGGCCGATGGTGCCCCAGGTGTACGGGACCGTGGCTTTGCTCGAATGCTCATAGTGCGAGCGCAGTTTCTGCAATCCGGGCTCGACGTCGGCCAAAGCAGTGATTTTGGACTGGTCCAGCGGTTGCAGGCTGCCAGCGCGCATCAGGCGTTCGGCCACGGTGTCACCGGGGAAGATCAGGTCGTAGCCGCTGCCGCCAGCGAGCATTTTTGCCTCAAGGGTTTCACTGCCGTCCATGACGTCGTAGATCACCTTGATCCCGGTTTCGGCGGTGAACTTGCTCAGGGTGTCTTCGGCAAAATAGTCGGCCCAGTTGTACAGCCGCAGGGTTTTCTCCTCGGCGTGCAACGCCGGCACCGCACAGCTCAACGCCAGCCCCATAGCCAGGCACCGCTTGTTGATCGTGTTCATGTCACACCCCTTGGGTTGCCCAGCGTGAGTGGATCTGGCGACCGTCCTGGGTCAGCAAGGCGCCGTACATGTCCGGACGGCGATCGCGATAGATGCCCCAGGTCAGGCGGTCTTCGCGCATGGCCGCCAGGTCCAGGCTGTGCACCAGCACGCCGGTGCTGTCGCGGTCGGCTTCGGCGAGCAATTTACCCTTGTGGTTGCAGATGAACGACGAGCCGTAGAAGTTCATTTGCAGGGTCGGATCGGTGGTCGCCGCTTCTCGGCCGACACGGTTGGCCGCGACCACCGGCAGCAGGTTGGCGGCGGCGTGACCGCGCATGGTCATCTGCCAGTGATCGCGCGAGTCGAGGGTGGCACAGCCGGGCTCGGAGCCGATGGCGGTCGGGAACAGCAGCACTTCGGCGCCCATCAAGGCCAGGCAGCGCGCGGTTTCCGGGAACCACTGGTCCCAGCAGATGCCCAGGCCGATGCGCCCGAACGCGGTGTCCCAGACCCGGAAACCGCTGTCGCCGGGGCTGAAGTACTCCTTCTCCTGATAGCCGATGGCGTTGGGGATGTGGGTCTTGCGGTACACGCCCAACAGACGGCCATCGGCGTCGGCCACGCTCAACGAATTGAAGTAGGCGTTGCCGGCTTTCTCGTACCAGCTCAGCGGCAGTACCACGCCGAGTTCCTTGGCCAGCGCAGCGAAGCGCTTGAGCACGTGACTGTCGCGATACTCCTCGGCCAGCGCCAGGTGTTTGTGGTGTTGCTCGATGCAGAAATACGGCGTGGCGAACAGTTCCTGCAACAGGATCACCTGCGCGCCCTTGGCCGCGGCCTCGCGGACCAATTGCTCGGCCTCGTCGAGGTTGTGTTTGAGGTCCCAGGTGCAAGGCATCTGGGTGGTGGCGATAGTCAGCAGCGTCATGGCATCAACCCCGCACCGGCCAGGCCGGCTGTTGCTGGGTGATGCAATGCACACCGCCGCCGCCATGGGCCAGATGGTTGATCCGCACCGGCACCACTTCACGCCCCGGGAATGCCTGCGCCAACACTTCGGCGGCAACGTTATCGGCGTCGATGCCATAGGCCGGCATGATGATCGCGCCGTTGGCGATGTAGAAATTGGTGTAGGAGGCGCAGAACACTTCGGTCTCGGTGTCCACCGCATCACTGGCCTCATAAAGCTCGATCAGCTCGAACTTGCGGCCCTGGGCGTCGGTGGCCAGCTCCAGGGCGCGGCGGTTCTCGCGGGCCACTTCGGCGTACACCGATTGCTTGTCGTGGGTGGCGTCCACCAGCAGCACGCCGGGACGGGCAAAGGCGCACACGCCATCGACGTGGCCGTCGGTCATGTCACCGGTCACGTAGTCCGGATCGCCCGGCAACCAGATGGTTTTCTTCACACCGAGCAGGCGGGTGAAGATCTCTTCGATCTCGGCCTTGGTTACGCCCGGGTTGCGGTTGGGGTTGAGCAATACCGATTCGGTGGTGATCAGCGTGCCTTCGCCGTCCACGTGAATGGCGCCGCCCTCGTTGCTCAGCGCCGTGCCGAAACACTCCAGGCCCAGGTGGTTGAGCGCGCGGCGGGCCAGGCTCTCGTCCAGATCGTGGGCCGACTTGCCGCCCCACGCATTGAAGCGCCAGCTCACACCGGCCAGGCCTTGCTGCGGGTGGCAGACGAAGCTCGGGCCGGAGTCGCGGCACCAGCTGTCGTTGACCGCCAGTTCGATCAGCTCGATGTTCGGCCCGCACAACGCCTTGGCGCTGGCGACGGCTGAAGGGTCGACCACCAGTTTCACCGGTTCGAAGCGGGCAATGGCGTTGGCCACCCGGGCGAAGTCCTCTTGAACCTGTGGCAGGGTCACACGCCAGCCGGACTCCCACAGGGCCTTGTTGTGCGGCCAGACCATCCAGGTGGCGGCGTGGGTGACCCACTCGGCCGGCATCATCCAACCACTGTTTTGAATTTCGTTCTGCTGCATGACAAGTACCTCTGAGTTAAGTCATTGTGTTCAATGAAAACGGCCTTGGCGGTCTTGGCATGCATGCTACGACTGGTAAAACGGGCAAACAAACGATGGATTTTGCAGGCAACTGATTAGAGGAGCTTATCGATATGCTCAAACACTGGCCGCCCCTGAGTACCCTGCGCGGCTTCGAAGCCGCCGCCCGGCTGGGCAGTTTTCACAAGGCCGCCGACGAGTTGCACCTCACCCAGTCGGCGATCAGCCAACAGATCCGCAGCCTTGAGGCGTACCTGGAACAACCGCTGTTCCATCGCAGCGGGCGCAGCGTCAGCCTCACCGATGCCGGTCACGACTTGCTCAGCACCACCCAGGCGTTGTTGCAGCAATTGGCGGTAGGGATTCGCCGGTTGGGGCAGTACCAGAAACCCAATCAACTGGTGCTCAACACCACGCCGGCCTTCGCCCGGCACTGGTTGTTGCCGCGCCTGGGGGATTTCCGGCGCCAGCATCCGCAGGTCGACCTGTGGATGTTCAGCACCGATGAAGTGCCGGACATGACCAGCCAGACCATCGACCTGGCGGTGCGCGACGACATCAGTTCCCAGGCCGAATGCAGCTTCAAGGTGCTGCACGCCGACCGCCTCTACCCGGCCTGCCATCCAAGCCTGCTGGCCGTACCGGTTGAGCAGCGCACCACCCTGCATGGCGAGCGGGAAATGGACTGGAGCCACTGGGCGGTGGAATCGGGAATTGATGTGGGGCAGATGGATCAGGGGCTGAATTTTTCCGATCCGGGTTTACTGCTGGACGCGGCCTGCATGGGGCTCGGCATTGCGCTGGTCAGCCAGTTGCTGAGTCGTCAGGCGCGGGCCACCGGGCTGTTGCAGCCGATGGTGGAGCAAACCATCCGTGGCCCGAACTGGGCACTGCTGACCCACCGTGACAGCGAGAACATCCCGATGGCGCGGGCCTTTACCGAATGGCTGGTCGACAACCTTGCCAGCGAGTGATTACTGCGCCGGAAAAGTTTGCAGATAGGCCAACAGGTCTTCGATCTTTTCCGGATCGCTGAGCCCCCAGAAAATCATGCGGGTACCAGGGACGACTTTCTTTGGTGCTTCGAGATAGGCGATCAGGGTGTCGCGGTCCCAGACCAGGTTGGCGGATTTCATCGCATCGGAATACACGTAGTCCGTGGTGACGGCAGAGTGGCGACCGATCACGCCATTGAGCTGCGGGCCGAAAAAGGCGCGAGCCGACTCGCCGATCTGATGGCAGCCACTGCAGAGGCGCTTGAACACTTTCTCCCCGGCCTGGGCATCGCCTGCTGCAAGGGTGGGCATGCTGAACAGGCCAGCGCTGAGCGCCAGGGCGAGGGGCAGTGCTGCGATGTTCTTCATGTTCCGTTTCCAGTCTGGCGATGCCGGGTATTGGAACATGCAGGCCGGGGAGATCCCAAATCCCTTGTAGGAGCTGGCTTGCCAGCGATAATCGTTAACGATAACGCGTAAGAACTGGATAAACGCGGCGCACGTGAGTCCATCGCCGGCAAGCCGGCTCCTACAGTTTCCCGGGAATGCCGGCCTGCTGGATGATCTTGCGGGGATTTCAGTGTTTGCTCATCAATCCATGCAGCACGCCGAACCGCAGACCCGGTTCCGACGCAATCATATGCGTGATCCCGAACACCTTGAACGCCGCGAGCATCACCACCAGGCCGCCGGGCAAAATGCTCAGGCGATGGGTGGGCAGGCCCGCCAGCTTGAGATGTTTCACATGTTTGACTTCCAGCAGGCGCAATGACAGGCGCAACAGGCCGCCGTAGGTGATGCCGCTCTGGTCGTCATCATTCAAGCCGTTGGCCTTGAGCACCTTGGCCAGCATCCGCGCCGTCCCGGAAGAGCCGATCGCCTGCTGCCAGCCCATGGCGCGATAGCGGCGGGCAATGCGTTCGAACTGCACCGTCGCCGCGCGCTCTGCCTCCAGCAGCGCTTGGGCGACGATCCGTCCGCCATGGAAGTAATGTGCGCCGAAGGTGCCGCTGCCAATGGCAATGCTTTCGGTGACCAGCAACTGGTCGCCACGGCCGATGATCATTTCCGTGGAGCCACCGCCGATATCCACCACCAGCCGCGTGCTTTGCGCCGGCAAGGTGTGGGCCACGCCGGCGTAGACCAGTTGTGCCTCTTCGTGACCGGAAATGACGTCGATGCGAAAGCCCAGGTGGCGTTCGGCACTGGCCAGGAACAACGGCGCATTGTCTGCTTCGCGCACGGCACTGGTGGCCACCGCCCGCACGCGCCCGGCCTCGAAACCGCGCAACTTCTTGCCGAACCGCGCCAGCGCCTGCCAGCCACGGTCCAGCGCCAACTCATCGAGCGCCCCGCCCTGCAGGCCTTCGGCCAGACGCACCGGTTCGCGCAAGGTCTTCACCTCCTGGATGACCATCTGCTGGTTGCGCCTCACCGACTGGCCAATCATCAGGCGGAACGCATTGGAGCCCAGGTCGATGGCGGCAAACAGCGGGGCGTCTTTCATACGGGGTTCCTTGCACATTCATCTGCCGGCAGGCTGGCGGCCTACCGGGCACTCGAGACGGATTGCGAGGATGTTGCCATGGCTTCGATGACACCCAGATGACACCAGTGGCCATCACCAATTCGTAACAAACTGTGACCAGGATCGGCTGTGCCACCCACGACCCGAGTGCTCACCATGCTTTCCAATCAGGACACCTTGATCCAGCGCATCCACCGCGAGCTGCTCGATATCAGTGACGAAGAGCTGGAACTGGAATTATCGGAAGACGGACACAACCTGGACGCCCTGTTCGATGAACACATCGAGGATGGCAGCGAGAAAGAAGCCCGACGCCGCTACTTCGCCGAACTGTTTCGCCTGCAAGGCGAACTGGTGAAATTGCAGAGTTGGGTGGTCAAGACCGGGCACAAGGTGGTGATCCTGTTCGAAGGTCGCGATGCCGCCGGCAAGGGTGGCGTGATCAAGCGCATCACCCAGCGCCTCAACCCCCGGGTCTGCCGGGTCGCCGCCCTGCCCGCGCCCAATGACCGCGAACGCACGCAGTGGTATTTCCAGCGCTACGTTTCGCACTTGCCCGCCGCCGGGGAAATCGTGCTGTTCGACCGCAGCTGGTACAACCGCGCCGGGGTCGAAAAGGTCATGGGGTTCTGCAATGACGACCAGTACGAAGAGTTCTTCCGCACCGTGCCGGAATTCGAGCGCATGCTCGCCCGCTCCGGCATCCAGCTGATCAAGTACTGGTTCTCGATTTCCGACCAGGAACAGAACCTGCGCTTTCTCAGCCGCATTCACGACCCGCTCAAGCAGTGGAAACTCAGCCCCATGGACCTGGAGTCGCGCCGCCGCTGGGAGGCCTACACCAAGGCCAAGGAAATCATGCTCGAGCGCACCCACATCGCCGAAGCGCCATGGTGGGTGGTGCAGGCTGACGACAAGAAGAAGGCGCGGCTCAACTGCATTCATCACCTGCTGAACCAGATGCCGTATGAAGAAGTCGAGTTGCCGGTGATCGAATTGCCCCAGCGCGAGCGCCAGAAAGACTATTCACGGGGGCCCGTACCGCAGGAAATCATCGTGCCGGAGGTTTACTGACTCGACACAAGATTTGTGGTGAGGGGGCTTGCCCCCGTTCGGCTGCGCAGCAGTCGTATATGCCCGAAGATTGCTGGGGTCGCTTCGCAACCCAACGGGGGCAAGCCCCCTCGCCACAGTTAATCACTCGCAGCAGGATTTTCGGCATCCTGATGAATGACCATCAAGCCGTCATCGAATCGTCATGAAGCGGGTGCCATACTCAGGTCATCCAATGCGTGCTTTAACTTTCTGCTGCCTTTCCCGGCGGCTTTTTTTTGCCTGAAATCCGCCTTACAAACATTCCTGCGCCGCACGCTCGAACGTCGACGGCACGAACGCCGAGGCCAGCAGCTTGCGCTCGTACAGGAACACCTTGCCGCCGTTCGAGGCCTTGTAGGTTTCCAGTACGTTGTCCGCCGCCACTTTGCTTGATACGACAATCCGGTAGCTGCGCTGGGTCTGCGACACCGTCGGCGCCAGTGCATCGTGCTGCAACTTCGGCACCACGCAATGGGTGTATTCCTCGGGCGACTTGCTGGTCTGCAAGGTCATCGTCGGGTCGTTCGGCGTGGCGCAACCGGACAGCAGCAGCGAAGCGATTGCCAGAGTCGGGGTGAAAAAAGTGCGCATCAATCAGGTCCTGGAAAAAAATCGTTGGCTTGCCCGCCATTCAATGGATGTCGGGACAGTTAATTTGTAGCTGCGGTCAATCCGGCGGATACCAGTGCCTTCAACGACGCATCGAACTGTTTCAACGCGGTCAGTTGCAGGTCGCGTTGCTGCTCGATCTGCGCGGCAATCTCGGGGGCTGCCTTGTCATGCACCCACACCGACGGCAGTTGTTTTGCCACCGCGCCTTCGGCCTTGCCGATGTACTGCAGGCTGGCGTCGTAGAACCGCGCGGCGAAACGCGCCTCGACCCGGTCGTTGCGCTGGGTCAGCAACTGGTTGTGGGTATCGAGCATCACCACTACATCGGGATGCGCCTGCACCAGCGCATCGAGGTTGTCGTAGACCGTCACCGACAGAAAAGTCTTGTGCAGCGAACTCACCAGCCAGTCGATGGCCAGTTGCGGATCGGAGCTGTCGACAAAGGCCTGGCGAATCCGCGCATCCAGTGCGTTTTTCGCGCCATTCACGGCCACCGAGTGGTATTGCTCAAGGTATTGCAGGTTTTCCACGGTGTTTTCGCTGTAGAGCACCCCGACCGTCTGCCCGTATTGCAATCCGCCCTGGCTCGCCATGATGGGCGGCAGATGGCAGGCGCGTGCGTCCTCGGCGTAGGCCGATGCGGTGGATGCAACACTGCCCAGCAACAGGGCAATCACAGCCAGTCGGGTCAAGATTTTCATCGCGCAGGTTCCTTGAGCAGCGTGTTCAATGCTGGCAATTTTCCGCCTTTGCGCAGAAAACAGAACTTGCGATTCTTGATGGTGACTATTGACTGAACCAATAGTGCATCTGGCGCAAACTTACCGGTCGATGTCGAACAAGCGGCTGTGCCGGGCGCCCACGGTTCATTACAGTGGCGTCTGCACTCAAAACCCGATCAAGGAATGGAACAATGGTGACCTGCTACCTGAAATACGTGCTCGATCCCTACCAGCTCGAAGCCTTCGAGCACTACGGCAAGTTGTGGATTCCCCTGGTGGAAAAATTCGGCGGCCAGCACCACGGCTACTTCTTGCCTTCGGAGGGCGCCAACAACATCGCCCTGGCGCTGTTCACCTTCCCGAGCCTGGCGGCGTACGAGCATTACCGACAGCAGTCGATGAATGATCCGGAGTGCATCGCGGCGTTCAAATACGCCGAAGAGAAGAAATTCATCCTCAGCTACGAGCGTTCATTCATGCGTCCGGTGTTTGGCTGACAGGATCGCTGGGGCAGTCTTTTTTCAGATCCAGGCAGTAGGTGTAGTAACCAGGGTCGCGCACCCAGCCCAGGGATTCATACAGGCGCTGGGCGGTGAAGTTGTCGGTGGCGGTTTCCAGGGTCATGCCTTTGCCGCCGGCCAGCTTCGCAAAATCCCGGGCGGTGTTCATCAGCAGCGTGCCGACGCCTTTGCCCCGGGCGGCGGGTGTGCTGAACAGGTCACCGAGCAGCCAGGTACGGTGGGCGTCGATCGAGGAAAAGGTTGGGAACAGTTGGACGAAGCCGAGGTTTTCACCGTCGCTGTCCTGGGCAAGGAAAATCACCGACTCGTCCCGGGCAAGTCGCTCGGCGATGAAGGCGCGCGATTGCGCCAGGTTCGACGGCTGCTCGTAGAACATCCGGTAGGCGTCAAACAAAGGGGTGATCTGGTCGATATGCGATGCGTCGGCGCGCAGGGCCTGAATAGCCATGAGGGTGCTCCATTGCGGTCTCAAGGAATTACAGACTAGCAATGACGAAGGACCAGCGACGGATAATTTGTCCCGACGAAGATCAACTGTAGGAGCCGGCTTGCTGGCGAACCAGTCGGCGCGGTGTGTCAGGCCGGCCGCCATCGCTGCGATGCGGCGACCCGACCAGCCAGCTCCTACAGGGGTGTTGGTGTGTTTCAGTCAAACGCGCACGTTACGCCCTGGCAAGGAGCTACGCTGGCTGCTTTCCCAGCCTTCGACCAACCCCACCGGCACATCCGCTGATGGCAGCATCTGCACGCCACGCACCAGATCGGACGCCCGCTCGGCGAGCATGATGGTCGGTGCATTGAGGTTGCCGTTCGGCTCGGTCGGGAACACCGAGGAGTCGATCACCCGCAGGCCGGCGATGCCGCGTACGCGCAATTCGGAATCGACCACCGCCATGTCGTCCTCGCCCATGCGGCATGAACCGCACGGATGGTAGGTGCTTTCCAGGTTGTCACGGACGAAGGCGTCGAGATCTTCATCACTGGTCACCTGCGCGCCCGGGGCGATTTCGCCGTCGCGGAAGCGGTCCATGGCTTTCTGGCCAATGATCTCGCGGGTCAGGCGAATGCAGCGGCGGAAACCTTCGCGGTCCTCTTCGCGCTCCAGGTAGTTGAAGCGGATTTCTGGATGCTCGTACGGGTCGGCCGAACGCACGCGCACATAACCACGGCTTTTCGGTTTGTTCGGCCCGGTCAGCACCATGAAACCGTGGCCCTTGATCGGTTTGTTGCCGTCGTAGCGCATCGCTGCCGGCAGGAAGTGAAACTGGATGTCCGGCCAGCGCAGGCCCTTCTCGGAACGGATGAACCCACCGGCCTCGAAATGGTTGGTGGCGCCCAGGCCGTCCTTGAACAGCAGCCAGCGCAGACCGATCATCAGCTTGCTCAGCGGATCCATCTTGCTGTTGAGGGTAACCGGTTCCTTGCAGCCAAACTGGATGTACACCTCGGCGTGATCCTGCAGGTTCTCCCCTACCCCCGGCAGGTCATGGCGTACGCCGATCCCGGCCTTGCGCAGGACGTCCGCCGGGCCGATGCCCGAGCGTTGCAGCAGGTGCGGCGAACCGATAGGCCCGGATGAGATCAGCACTTCGCGGTTGCAATACACCTGGTGGGTCTGGCCGCCGTGGTCATACATGACCCCCACCGCACGCTTGCCTTCGAGGATGACCTGACGGGTCATCGCGTGGGTGATCACCGTCAGGTTCGGACGGCCCATGGCCGGGCGCAGATAGGCGTTGGCGGTTGAGCAACGCACACCGTTTTTCACGGTCATGTGCATGGCGCCAAAACCTTCCTGCATGTAGCCGTTGCAGTCTTCGGTCTTGATGTAGCCCGCCTCCGCGCCAGCTTCGACCCAGGCGCCGTACAGCGGGTTTTTCATGTGGTTGCCGTTGGTGGTGTGCAGCGGCCCGGTCTGCCCGCGGTAGCTGTCGCCACCCGACTCGTAACTCTCGGCGCGCTTGAAGTACGGCAGGCAGTTGCGATAGCCCCAGCCTTCGGCACCCAGGGATTCCCACTCGTCGAAGTCCAGCGCGTGGCCACGGATGTACACCAGGCCGTTGATCGACGAGGAGCCGCCCAGCACCTTGCCCCGTGGGCAGTGAATGCGTCGGCCGTTGAGGTGGGTCTCCGGCTCGGTTTCGTAGCGCCAGTTGTATTTCTTGGTGTTCATCGGGATCGAGAATGCGCTCGGCATCTGGATCACTACACTCTTGTCACTGCCGCCGAATTCCAGGACCAGCACCGAGGTGGCCGGGTCTTCGCTCAGGCGGTTGGCCAACACACAACCTGCCGAGCCAGCGCCAATGATGATGTAGTCGTATTTTTGCGTAATCATGGTCATCTCCCGACCGTCGATTCAGTGAATACCGGCTGTGGCTGCTGTTTGTGGGTCAGCGTGTCGCCGGTGGTGTATTGCGGGGAGTTTTTCTCGATCTGCTGGATCACCACTTCTTCTTGCTTGAGGTCGATCGAACGGCTCAGCCAGTAGTACGCCAGGCCTGACACGATCAGCCCGACCAGCCAGGCGATGTCGATGCTGCCCAGCGCCTTGGCGAGCGGGCCGACATACACTTCGCGCTGTTCAACGCCGTCGAAGATGTAGAAGAACGGGATCATCGAGATAAAGCCGATGGCATAGGCGGCGATACCGCGCAGTCCCCAGCTGCCATAGATGTTGCCGTGGGGCATGAAGAAGTGCGGGATGGCGTAGCGGCCCTTGCGCACGAAGAAGTAGTCGGTGAGGTTGACCGAGGTCCAGGGCACCAGAAAGTACAGCATCACCACCAGGTAGATCCCCAGCACCGACAGGCCTTTGCCGGAACTCTGGATACTCAGGGCCACGCCCAGTTGCAGCAGGATCACGAAGCCGATGGCCAGGATGCGCGCCCTGCGGGTGGGTTCGATGTGCTTGATCGAGTCGACGCAGGTCAGCGTGGTCAGCTTGGCGCTGTAGATGTTCATCGCGATCACCGGCAGGAACGCCAGGATGGTGACGACCACCACCGCCGTGCCCACCAGCGGCGACACGGTGTTGCCAACTTGCCCGAGGGCCACCAGCACGTCAGTGGAGTGCAGGTGATCGGCCAGCCAGCCACCCACGGAGATCATCCATGCACCGGACAACGAGGCACCGAGGAACACCACGGCGATCAGCTTGCCGCTGGAGGTATTTTTCGGCAGGTAGCGCGAGTAGTCCGACACATAAGGCGCGTAAGCGATGTTGTAGCTGGCGGCCGCCGCAAACTGCGCGATGAAACCGGTCCAGTTGAAACCCAGCGGCTCACGGGCCACTTCGCCTTCCGCGAGTGCCGGCAGCACTGCATCCGGCACCCAGCCCATCACCACCGCCATGGTCACCAGGCCATACAGCGGCAACGACAGGAACAGCGCCCATTTGAAGCTGCGGTGCATCCAGTCATGGCCGAGAATCGCCAGCACCGCCGCCGGTATGGTCACCGCCACCGCGATCACCGCGGGGTTGAAGCCGAACAACGTGTGCAGCCCCTGCATCATCAACACCAGGTTGACGATGTTGAAGCCGGCGAACACGAACAGCGTCGCCAGCAGCACCAGGATCACCCCGCGATAACCGAACTGCGCACGGGACTGGATCATCTGCGGCAGGCCAAGGTGCGGGCCCTGGGAGCCGTGAAATGCCATGAACAGCGTGCCGAACATGATGCCCAGCGTGCCGGCCAGGGTGGTCCACAGCGCGGTCAGGCCGACGCTCGGGCCGACGAAGCCGATGGTCATGGTGAAGAAGGTGAAATTGCCGAGGAACCAGAACGGGCCCTGGCTCGACAGTTTGTCGGTGCGCTCGCTCTCGGGGATGAAGTCGATCGAATGCGCCTCGACGACGGATTTTTCGTCGAGGCTGGACACGCTCGTGGCGGACTTGGCGTTAGTGTTCATGATGGACTCTTATTGTTGGAAGATCATGACGAGATAACCGCGTTCTTTCGGGTGAACGACTCCCCTGTGGCGAGGGAGCTTGCTCCCGTTGGACTGCGCAGCAGTCCCATTTTCAGGGCCGCTTCGCGCCCCAGCGGGAGCAAGCTCCCTCGCCACAAGTTCAGTGTTGCCCATGCCTACCTGGCGTTGTTGCAGATGCGTTTTGATTGTGGGAGCGCGTCAGCTTGGCAGCGTGATCCACACCGCCTTGGTTTCGAGCAGGTAGTCGAGCTGCTCGGCGCCCAGGTCCTTGCCGAATCCGGACTGCTTGTAGCCACCGAACGGCATCGACGGGTCGAGGGTGCCGTGGGCGTTGACGTAGACCGAGCCTGCTTTCAAGCGCGGAATCAGGCTGTGCACCTTGCCCAGGTCGTTGGAATACAGTGCCGCGGCCAGCCCGTAAGGCGAGTCGTTGGCCAGGGCCAGTGCATCCTCTTCATCGTCGAAGGGTGCGGTGACCAGCACCGGGCCGAAGATTTCTTCCTGGACAATGCGCATGTCGTTGCGGCAGTTGGCGAAGATGGTCGGCTCGACGAAGAAGCCAGGGCCATCGATCGGTTGGCCGCCGTAGACCAGTTCGGCGCCTTCGGCCTTGCCGGTCTCGATGTACTCGGTCACGCGCTGCTTCTGCAGGGCCGAGACCAGCGGGCCGATGAAGCAGTCCGGGTCCAGGCCCGGGGCCATTTTCAGGGTGCGTGTGTAGGCGATCAGTTCACGCAGGAATTCGTCGTAGACGCTGCTATGAATATAGGCCCGTGTACCGGCGTCGCATACCTGCCCGGAGTTGAAAAACACGCCGTTGGCGACCGCTTGGGCAGCGGCCGGGATGTCGGCATCGGCGCAGACGATGACCGGTGATTTACCACCGAGCTCGAGGGTCAGGCGCTTCATGTCATCCAGCGCTGCGCGGCCGACGGTCTGGCCGACCGGGGTCGAGCCGGTGAAGGTCAGTTTATCGATGCCCGGGTGGGTGGCCATGGCCGCGCCGACCACGCTACCGCGCCCGGTGACGATGTTGATCACGCCGTCGGGAATGCCCGCTTCCTGCACCAGCTCGGCGAAACGCAGGGCCGACAGCGAAGTCAGTTCGGCGGGCTTGACCACCACGGTGCAACCGGTCGCCAGCGCCGCGCCGAGCTTCCAGGCCATAGTCTGCAGCGGGAAGTTCCACGGCACGATGGCGCCGACCACGCCCACCGCTTCCTTGCGGGTATAGGCCAGGTAGTTGCCCGGCAGCGAAGGTTCGACAGTGCGGCCGTGCAGCTTGGTGGCCCAGCCGGCGAAATAACGCAGGGTATCCACGGTGCCCTGGATGTCCACGTCCTTGGCGAAGGCAACCGATTTGCCCATGTCGATCGATTCGATTTCCGCCAGTTCAGCAGCGTTCTGTTCGATCAGGTCGGCCAGGCGTTGCATCATGCGCTCGCGCTCGGCCGGTTTGGCCTGGCGCCAGGCGCCGCCGTCGAACTGGGCGCGTGCGGCTTGCACGGCGCGGTCCAGGTCGTCAGTGGTGCCCATGGGAATGCGGGTGATCAGGCCTTCGGTCGAGGGTTCGATGACATCGGAGGTTTCACCGTTGCTGGATTCGACCCAGGCGCCACCGATGAACATTTTCTGGACCTTGCTGAGGAAGGTCTGGGTGGCTTCGCTGACGCCGAATTTTTGCAGGTAACTTTTGACGATCGTGTCCATTTTTACTCTCTCTGCCCGGCAGTCAGAGCCTGCCGGGTCACTGGTTTCGATGATCAGGCTGATGCGGTTTCGCTCTCGGCGGCCGCCCGCACCTTGCCCCGCTCGTGGAAGATGAAACCGATGCTGTTGAGCAACAGTTGCGCGGCGAGGATCGAGGTCATGCCGGTCGGGTCGTACACCGGCGCCACTTCCACCAGGTCCATGCCGACGATGTTGCCTTTGCTGCGCTTGGCCAGGGCCTGGATGATTTCCAGCACTTCGTAGTAGAGGAAGCCGCCGTGGCTCGGGGTGCCGGTGCCGGGGGCGATGGACGGGTCGAAACCGTCGATGTCGATGGTGATGTAGTAGTTGATGTTCTGCGGGATCAGCGCCAGCACACCCTCGACGCCAAGGCGACGCACGTCACGCACCGAGAGGATTTTCGAGCCGGCTTCATGGGCCGCTTCGTAGTCGTCGCGGTTGGACGACGAAACGTTGCGGATGCCCATCTGGGTCATGCCGACAATGTGGTTCATTTCCGAGGCACGACGCAGCGGGTTGCCGTGGCCGTAGCGCACGCCGTGGCGTTCGTCGACGAAATCCAGGTGTGCATCGAAGTGAATGATGTGGATCGGACCGCGGCCTTCGAAGGCCTTGATCACTGGCGCATGCACCGAGTGATCGCCGCCGAGCACCACCGGCATCACGCCGGCGTCGAGGATCTTGCGCACGGCGTATTCGGTGTTCTTGTTACTGGTGACCATGTCGGTGTGGACGATGTCGGCATCACCGACGTCGACCATGCGCACGTCCGATGCGGTGAGGTACATCACGTCATCTTCGTGGTCGTAGGCGCCGGCGTGGCCGAAGGAAAACAGCGTCGATGCTTCACGAATCCCGCGTGGTCCGAAGCGTGCGCCGGAGCGCCACTGGGTGCCCATGTCGTTGGGCACGCCGAGCACCGCGACGTCGGCATCCAGTGCATCCCAGTCGGTGCACACCGGGGATTTGCCAAAGGTGCAATGACCCACGAATGGCAGGTTCAGGCGACCGGATTCATAACCGTTGTTCGACATTTCTAGCCTCTCCACTTCTTGTTATCGGCTTGACGGACTGCAAGGCGACCGCCGTTGGAAAGACTATGGGCGCAGGTTTTCGTGGAAAAAATGCTAAACATCAGATACTCATATCGGCATTCCCGATGCATCCACGTGCCGGAGGTGCCAGATGATCCAGCTGCACGATGTCGACCTGAAACTGCTCAGGGTGTTTGCCACGATTGTCCGCTGCGGGGGGTTCTCGGCCGCTCAGGCGGCGCTCAATGCCGGGCAGTCGACCATCAGCGAACAGATGACCCACCTGGAAACCCGTCTCGGGGTCAAACTCTGCCAGCGCGGGCGCAGCGGCTTTCGCCTGACCGAACAGGGCGTGGCGATTCACGAAGCCACCCAGCGCCTGCTGTCGGCGGTGGAGAATTTCTGCATGGACGCCGACGTGCTCAAGCAGCACATCAGCGGCAAGCTCAACCTGGGGATCATCGACACGACGATCACCGACCCCGATTCGCCGATCCCGCGCACCACCCAGCGCTTCGTTTCACGGGGCCATGACGTGCACCTGAACGTGTACGTCGGCACCCCGGCGGAACTCGAAGAACGGGTGCTCGACGGTCGCTTGCACCTGGCCATCGGACACTTCCCGATCCATGTGCCGGGCCTGCTGCAATCACCGCTGTATCAGGAAGCCCTGGGCTTGTATTGCGGGCGGCGTCACCCGTTGTACGGCAGCCACGCCGAAGGTGAGGAACTGCTCGAAGAAGTCGCTGCGGGGCGCATCGTCGTGCGTGGCTACATGCAGCAATACGACCTCGAACACTTGGGCGTGAGCAAGGCGGCGGCCACCGTGGACAACATCGAAGCCACGGCGATCCTGATCATTTCCGGCGCCTACCTGGGCTTCCTGCCTGAGCACTTCGCCGCCCAGTGGGTCAAGAGCGGCGAGATGCACCAGTTGGCCCCCGGGAGTCTGCGTCTGAAATCGCCTTTCGACGTGATCACCCGGCGCGGCACGGCACCGCCGCCGATCCTCCAGGCGTTCCTCGAGGACCTGGCCGCCAGCGCCCGTAAAACCGCCAAGCCGTGATGTGACGCTCGCCAAATTCAAAATTTGCCGGGCATACTGATTTTAGTTCGCCAACCTTGCAGGCCCGTCATGCGCATCCACGTCACCTTCATCGACCGCGTCGGCATCACCCAGGAAGTGCTGGCCCTGCTCGGTGGACGCAGTTTCAACCTGGACGCGGTGGAGATGGTCCCGCCGAACGTTTACATCGACGCCCCGACCCTTGGCGCCGAGGTGCTGGAGGAGCTGCGCGAAGCGCTTTTCGACGTGCGCGGCGTGCAAGCGGTGACCATGGTCGACATCCTTCCGGGGCAACGCCGGCGCCTGCAACTGGACGCGTTGCTGGCCGCCAGTTCCGACCCGGTGCTGGCGGTGGATGACCGAGGTCATGTGCTGCTGGCCAACCCGGCACTGATCGCCCTGTGCGGTCGCGAACCGGCCGGTGAATCGCTGACCGCGCTGTTCGACGATGCCGATTTGCAACGCACCTTGATCGCTCACCATTTCCGCTTGCCGATGCACGAGGTCAGCCTCGGCGGCCAGACCTTGCTCCTCGACGCGATGCCGATCACCGACGCCGGCGCCCTGCTCACCCTGTATCAACCGAACCGCATTGGCGAACGCCTGTCGGCGTTGCATCACGACCATGCCGAAGGCTTCGATGCGCTGCTCGGCGAATCGCCGCCGATCCGCGCACTCAAGGCCCGTGCACAACGGGTGGCGGCCCTCGATGCGCCGTTGTTGATCCAGGGTGAAACCGGCACCGGCAAGGAGCTGGTGGCCCGCGCCTGCCATGCCATCAGCCCACGGCACGACGCACCGTTCCTGGCCCTGAACTGCGCGGCACTGCCGGAGAGCCTGGCCGAAAGCGAGCTGTTCGGCTACGCCCCCGGCGCCTTCACCGGCGCGCAACGGGGCGGCAAGCTCGGCCTGCTGGAGCTGGCGGATCAGGGCACGGTGTTCCTCGATGAAGTGGGGGAAATGTCGCCGTACCTGCAAGCCAAATTGCTGCGTTTCTTGAGCGATGGTTGCTTCCGTCGGGTCGGTGGCGACAAAGAGGTCCGGGTCAACGTGCGGGTACTCAGCGCCACCCACCGCGACCTGGAAAAAATGGTCGCCGAAGGGCGTTTCCGTGAAGACCTGTTCTACCGCCTCAACGTGCTCAACCTGCAAGTGCCGCCACTGCGCGAGCGCGGCCACGACATCCTGCTGATGGCCAATCACTTCATGCAACAGGCCTGCGCGCAGATCCAGCGACCGCCGTGCCGTTTGGCCCCGAGCACCTTCAGCGCCCTGCTCGGCAACCGCTGGCCGGGCAACGTGCGGCAACTGCAGAACGTGATCTTTCGCGCGGCGGCGATTTGCGAAAACCCGCTGGTGGACATCGATGACCTGGACATCGCCCGCACGGCGGTGGAGCGGCAGAACGACGGCGAAGTCGGCAGCCTGGAAGAGGCTGTGGGCGACTTCGAGAGGAACCTGCTGGAACAGCTGTATCGCAGCTATCCGTCCAGTCGGTTGCTGGCGGCGCGGTTGCAGACGTCCCATAGCGCGATTGCGATTCGCCTGCGCAAGTACGGGATTCCCACCAAACCCTGAACCTGGCTCGGAAAAAATGTGGGAGCGGGCTTGCTCGCGAAAGCGTCGTGTCAGACAACATCGACGGTGAATGACACACCGCATTCGCGAGCAAGCCCGCTCCCACAGGGGATCAGTGTTGTTGCCGGGCCAACTGTCTTCAAATCGATACAGCGTAGCGAAATCAAGACAAAACCTTTCCCTCCCGCATTTACGGCGTCTGCGCCCACAGCCCTGCCCGCCTGTATTGATTTCAATACGCATGAAATCTGTCGCACTGAATAAAATCACTTCAAGTCATTGATTTATAACAAATAAAAAACATTGGCACCGCCCTTGCTATTACTCCTCCAACCCCGCTCGTCGCCCCGCCACGAGCGCAAAACAATAAGGAGTTGATATGAGCGAATTGCGTTTCACCGTCGATCACGAATGGTTGCGCCTTGAGAGCAATGGCCTGGTCACCGTCGGCATCACGGCGTTTGCCCAGCAGGCGCTGGGGGATGTGGTGTTTGTTCAGGTGCCGGAACTGGGCGCCTTCGATGCAGGCGCTGAAGTGTCGGTGCTGGAATCAGTGAAAGCCGCCAGCAGTATCGGCATGCCGCTGGACGGTGAAGTGGTCGAGGTCAACGGGACGCTCGAGAGCAGCCCGGAACTGGTCAACGAAGACCCCTTGGGCGAAGGCTGGTTCTTTCGCTTCAAACCGGTCGACATCGAGGCGCTCAGCGATCTACTCGATCAAGACGCCTATGAACGCCTGACCGCAGAACACGCCGACGCTTGAAGCCCACCCCTTCCACACAAGGACCACACCATGTTCAGCAAGCACGACCAGATCAAAGGCTATGACGACGAACTGCTGGCGGCGATGAACGCCGAGGATGCGCGGCAGGAACACCATATCGAACTGATCGCCTCGGAAAACTACACCAGCCAACGGGTGATGGAAGCACAAGGCAGCGGCCTGACCAACAAGTACGCCGAAGGCTATCCGGGCAAGCGTTACTACGGCGGCTGCGAGCACGTCGACGTGGTCGAGCAACTGGCCATCGACCGCGCCAAACAGCTGTTCGGCGCCGACTACGCCAACGTCCAGCCGCACTCCGGCAGCCAGGCCAACGCGGCGGTTTATCTGGCCCTGCTGCAAGCCGGCGACACCGTGCTGGGCATGAGCCTGGCCCATGGCGGGCACCTGACCCACGGCGCCAAGGTGAGTTTTTCCGGCAAGCTCTACAACGCCGTGCAGTACGGCATCGACACCCGCACCGGCCTGATCGACTACGACGAAGTCGAACGCCTGGCGGTCGAGCACAAACCGAAGATGATCATCGCCGGCTTCTCGGCCTATTCGAAGACCCTGGATTTCCCGCGCTTCCGCCAGATCGCCGACAAGGTCGGTGCGTATTTCTTCGTCGACATGGCCCACGTCGCCGGGCTGGTGGCCACGGGTCTGTACCCCAATCCCCTGCCCTACGCCGATGTGGTCACCACCACCACGCACAAGACCCTGCGCGGCCCGCGTGGCGGTTTGATTCTGGCCAAGGCCAATGCGGAGCTGGAGAAGAAGCTCAACGCCGCGGTATTCCCCGGTGGTCAGGGCGGCCCGCTGATGCACGTGATCGCCGCCAAGGCCGTGTGCTTCAAGGAAGCGCTGGAGCCAGGCTTCAAGACCTATCAGGCGCAGGTGATCCGCAATGCCCAGGCCATGGCGCAGGTTTTTATCGAGCGCGGTTACGACGTGGTGTCCGGCGGTACCGACAACCATCTGTTCCTGGTCAGCCTGATCCGCCAGGGCCTGACCGGCAAGGATGCCGACGCTGCTCTCGGGCGTGCCGGCATCACCGTGAACAAGAACGCGGTACCCAATGACCCGCAGTCACCGTTCGTGACCTCGGGCTTGCGCATCGGCACGCCGGCGATCACCAGCCGTGGCTTCAAGGAAGCGCAAAGCATTGCCCTGGCCGGCTGGATTTGCGACATCCTCGATCACCTCGGCGATGCCGACATCAAGGCCAATGTCGCACGACAAGCGGCCGCCCTGTGCGCCGACTTCCCGGTCTACCGCGATTGAACCCACAACACAAACCCCCTTGTGGGAGCGGGCTTGCTCGCGAAGGCGGTGTGTCAGTCAATATTGATGTCGACTGACA
>NZ_JAHBDR010000072.1:0-51500 GCF_019956575.1 Pseudomonas sp. A-R-19 | reverse complement strand
AACACCTCTTTTTCAACTTCCTTTTGGCTTCGATGAACTGAAGCAACCTGCTGCCGAAAACTGCGTAACTCGTTGTTTACCAAGGAGTTTTCCGTTTCGACTGCGCCGGAAGTGGGGCGAATTATAGAGATCTGAAATCTGCCGTCAAGCACTGATTTAGGTTTTCTATCAATAAGCTGCAGAAAGCAGCAAAACACACCAAAGGGAGCCTATATAGAGGAGCCGAAACACTCCTCTATATAGAAGAGACCTATCAGAGAACGCCCGAAGCCTTGAATGCGGACACCATCCCGGCATCCAGGCCCAACACCCGCTGCAAAACCTCCAGCGTGTGCTCACCCAGCAGAGGAGGTGCAAAACGGTACTCCACCGGCGTCTCCGACAGGCGAATCGGGCTCGCCACCTGAGGCACCATGCCAGCCAGCGCATGTGGCAGCTCGATAGCCAAGCCGCGCGCCTTCACCTGAGGATCGGCAAACATCTGCGCCACGTCATTGATAGGCCCGCAAGGCACGCCAGCCTGCTCCAGCTGCGCCACCCATTCAGCAGTGGTCTTGAACACCGTAGCCTGGCGGATCAGCGGAATCAGTACAGCCCTGTTTGCCACCCGCAGCTTGTTGGTGGCAAAACGCGGATCGTCCGCCCAGTGCGGCTGCCCGGCCACTTCCGCGAACTTGCGGAACTGCCCATCGTTCCCGACGGTAAGGATGAAATCACCATCCGCCGTAGGAAAATCCTGATAGGGCACGATGTTCGGATGAGCATTACCCAGGCGTTTAGGCGCATTGCCTGTCGTCAGGTAGTTCATCGCCTGGTTGGCCAGGCAAGCCACCTGCACATCCAGCAGAGCCATGTCGATATGCTGACCACCGCCGTCGTGCTCCCGATGCGCAAGCGCAGCCAGGATCGCGACCGTCGAATACAGCCCGGTCAGGATGTCCGTCAGCGCCACGCCAACCTTCACCGGCCCCGCGCCTTCTTCGCCTTCAGGTCGCCCAGTCAGGCTCATGAGGCCGCCCAGCCCCTGGATCATGAAGTCATAACCCGCACGCTTGGCGTATGGACCGGTCTGGCCGAACCCGGTGATCGAGCAATAGATCAGATCCGGATTGATCGCCTTCAACGATTCGTAGTCCAGGCCATAAGCCGCCAGACCGCCGACCTTGAAGTTCTCGATCAGGATGTCCGACTTGGCCGCCAGCTCACGCACCAGCTTCTGCCCCTCAGGGCGAGTGAAGTCGATGGTGACTGACTGCTTGTTGCGATTGGCCGACAAGTAGTAGGCGGCCTCGCTGGTGTTCTCGCCATAAGCGTCTTTAAGGAACGGCGGCCCCCAGGCGCGCGTGTCATCGCCGTTACCGGGGCGCTCGACCTTGATCACTTCGGCCCCAAGATCGGCCAGGATCTGCCCGGCCCAAGGCCCGGCCAGTACCCGCGATAAATCCAGTACCCGCAGATGCGAAAGCGCGCCCATGGACGTTCTCCTATTAATAGAACGCCTGGATGCCGGTTTGCGCGCGACCGAGGATCAGTGCGTGGACGTCGTGTGTACCTTCATAGGTATTCACCACTTCGAGGTTCACCAGGTGGCGAGCGACACCGAACTCATCGGAGATGCCGTTGCCGCCCAACATATCGCGAGCCATGCGCGCGATGTCCAGGGACTTGCCGCACGAGTTGCGCTTCATCATCGAAGTGATTTCGACCGCCGCAGTACCTTCATCCTTCATACGACCCAGACGCAGGCAACCTTGCAGCGCCATGGTAATTTCGGTCTGCATGTCGGCCAGCTTCTTCTGGATCAACTGAGTGGCGGCCAATGGACGACCGAACTGTTGACGATCCAGGGCGTACTGGCGAGCGGTGTGCCAGCAGAACTCGGCTGCACCCAGCGCCCCCCAGGAGATGCCGTAACGCGCCGAGTTGAGGCAAGTGAAAGGACCTTTGAGGCCGCGCACATCCGGGAAGATGTTCTCTTCCGGCACGAACACGTTGTCCATGACGACTTCACCGGTGATCGATGCCCGCAGGCCAACCTTGCCGTGAATCGCCGGAGCGCTCAGGCCTTTCCAGCCTTTCTCCAGAACGAAGCCGCGGATGTCGCCGGCATCGTCCTTGGCCCAGACCACGAACACATCGGCGATGGGGCTGTTGGTGATCCACATCTTGCTGCCAGTGAGGCTGTAGCCGCCTTCGACTTTGCGCGCACGACTGATCATCGCGCCTGGGTCGGAACCGTGGTTAGGCTCGGTCAGACCGAAGCAACCGATCCACTCGCCCGAGGCCAGTTTCGGCAGGTACTTCTGCTTCTGCGCTTCGGTGCCGAATTCATTGATTGGCACCATTACCAGCGAGGACTGCACGCTCATCATCGAGCGATAGCCGGAGTCGATACGTTCGACTTCACGGGCAATCAGGCCGTAGCTGACGTAGTTCAGGCCACTGCCACCGTACTGCTCGGGGATGGTTGCACCCAACAGACCCACTTCGCCCATTTCGCGGAAGATCGCCGGATCGGTCTTCTCATGGCGGAAAGCTTCAAGAATGCGCGGCGCAAGGCTCTGCTGAGCGAACTGCGCAGCCGTGTCGCGAATCATGCGCTCCTCTTCAGTGAGCTGTTGATCCAGCAGCAGGGGATCGATCCAGTTGAAGCTAGCTTTACCGCCCATGAGTGTGTCCTCTCGAATCGGGTCAAATAACGTGGACTGATCCTAGGCCCGGTTCGGCGTTACGGCAAACGAGGATTTCGCATACTGTTGTGCTAATTTCTCACTCCGAAACGTCGCAGAAGAGCTTTTATGCGATGTATTAGTGAGGTTGACGTACATGCGCAGGAAGATACCCAGTACCACCGCCCTGATCAGCTTCGAGGCAGCGGCGCGCCACGAGAGCTTTACCAAGGCCGCCCAGGAACTGTCGCTGACCCAAGGGGCGATATGCCGACAGATCGCCAGCCTTGAAGAGTTCCTCGGCGTAGAACTGTTCCGACGCTCGCGGCGCGGAGTGAAGCTGACGGAGGCCGGGCTTTCCTACAGCCGTCGGGTCGCCACTCAGCTCGACGCGGTCGAGCGAGACACCTTGTCGGTCATGGGCCAGCAGGGCGCCAACGTGATCGAGTTGGCCGTAGTTCCGACCTTCGGCACCCAATGGCTGCTGCCGCGACTCAAGGACTTCCAGCAAAAGCATCCGGAAGTGACGGTCAACCTGACCAACCGCACGCGCCCGTTCCTGTTCGCCGACACTGATTTTGATGCCGCCATCTACTTCGGTGATGCGGATTGGTCGGGCACAGAGTCCCACAGGCTGATGGGTGAAAATCCGATGCCCGTTTGCAGCCCCAACCTGCTCGGAAACAAGAGCAGTCTGACGCCCGGTGAAATCGCCGATTTACCCCTTCTGCAACAAACCACTCGCCCTTATGCCTGGCGCCAATGGTTCGACTCCCAACACCTGAACGTACCCAGAGACATGACAGGCCCACGCTACGAGCTATTCTCAATGCTCGCCCAAGCAGCCATGCACGACATGGGCATTGCCCTGATACCGCCGTTCCTGATTCAAAGGGAGCTCAAAGAAAAACGCCTGGTGATCGCCAACCCGCAAGCACTGTCCAGCATCAAGGCTTATTACCTGATGATTCCCGAGCGAAAGGTTGAATCCGCGTCTTTAAGGGCATTTCGTGACTGGCTGGTAAATCAGGCGCACAGCTACAGCCTAGAGGGATAAAGGCTCACCGCCATTACTTGACCTCGTAGTCAGCAAAAAATAAGCCCTACAGATATAAGTATTTGTCGCATAGCGACAAACTGTATCGAGAAGCCGTACAAACGTACCACAAGCGCCTGACCACGCGGCTTTGCGCCACTATTTCGAAGCGATGCCGCATCATTCATACGGCCGATGTGTAAATTCTTCAATTTCGGCCAGAATCCTTGTAAAGCACGGTCCGCAAGGGATTGAGCCGGTTGGTTGCGACATTCGGTCACGGGGTGACTTGTAGTTAATTTTCCGTCACCCGTCATAATCCCTTGAAGGGCACAAAGTTCGCCTGCAAAATGCCGCGCCCCGCCCTGATTTGGCGGGATCGTGCTGATCGGCCGCCCCAGCCGCACCATCCGTAGTGCATGGGTTTACTCAATAAGATCACGCAGGAGATTTGACGTGCACATTGGTGTTCCTCTCGAAACCCAGACCGGTGAAACACGGGTTGCTGCAACCCCGGAAACCATCAAGAAGCTGATCGGCCAGGGCCATAAGGTCACTGTACAAAGCGGCGCCGGCATTAATGCCAGCGTTGTCGACAGTGCCTATGAAGCGGCAGGCGCAACCATTGGCAGCGCCAATGACGCGTTTGGCGCAGAGCTGGTTTTGAAGGTGGTCGCCCCCAGCGACAGCGAGCTGGCGCTGATTAAAAGCGGCACCGTTGTGGTGGGGATGCTCAACCCGTTCAGCAATGAAACCATCGCCAAAATGGCCGAGTGCGGCATTACCGCCTTCGCCCTGGAAGCCGCCCCCCGCACTTCCCGTGCGCAGAGCCTGGACGTGCTGTCGTCGCAAGCCAACATCGCCGGCTATAAAGCCGTGTTGCTGGCCGCGCACTACTACCCGCGCTTCATGCCGATGCTGATGACCGCTGCTGGTACCGTAAAGGCCGCTCGCGTGCTGATTCTCGGCGCTGGCGTGGCCGGTTTGCAGGCCATCGCTACGGCGAAACGCCTGGGTGCGGTGATCGAAGCGTCTGACGTGCGTCCTGCGGTAAAAGAGCAGATCGAATCCCTCGGCGCCAAGTTCGTCGACGTGCCTTACGAGACAGATGAAGAGCGTGAATGCGCCGTCGGTGTCGGCGGTTACGCCCGCCCGATGCCGGCCAGTTGGATGCAGCGTCAGGCCCTGGCCGTGCACGAGCGCGCCAAACAGGCTGACATCGTCATCACCACCGCGCTGATTCCCGGCCGCAAGGCACCGACGCTGCTCAGCGCGGAAACCGTGGCCCAGATGAAGCCGGGCTCGGTGGTCATCGACCTCGCGGCCGCCCAGGGCGGCAACTGCCCGCTGACCGTGGCCGATCAGGTGGTCGTCGAAAATGGCGTTACCATCGTTGGCCCGACCAACCTGGCCGGCGCCGTGGCGGCTGACGCTTCGGCGCTGTATGCCCGCAACCTGCTGGACTTCATGAAACTGTTGTTCGATAAAGAAGGACAACTGGTGATCAACCTTGAAGACGACATCGTCGCCGCGTGCCTGATGTGCCGCGACGGCCAGATCGTGCGCAAGAACGGCTGAGGATAAAAACAATGGAAGACATGCTGATCTCTCACGGTATCTACAACCTGATCATCTTCGTGCTGGCCATCTATGTTGGCTACCACGTGGTCTGGAACGTGACACCTGCACTGCACACGCCACTGATGGCGGTGACCAACGCCATTTCCGCCATTGTGATCGTCGGCGCCATGCTCGCCGCCGCCCTCACCGTGACCCCGTTGGGCAAGACCATGGGCACCCTGGCCGTGGCCCTGGCCGCCGTCAACGTGTTTGGTGGCTTCCTGGTGACCCGGCGCATGCTGGAAATGTTCAAGAAGAAAGCTGCCAAGGCTCCGGCTGCCAAGGCCGAAGCAGTCAAGGCTGAGGTGCAGCAAGCATGAGCATGAACCTGGTTACTTCCCTGTATTTGATCGCCTCGGTCTGCTTCATCCAGGCGCTCAAGGGCCTTTCGCACCCCACCACGTCGCGTCGCGGCAACCTGTTCGGCATGCTCGGCATGGGCCTGGCGATTCTCACCACGGTCGGCCTGATCTACAAGTTGGGTGCCGAACTTGCCCACGACGGTATCGTCTACGTGATCGTCGGCCTGCTGATCGGCGGCACCGCCGGTTCGATCATGGCCAAACGCGTTGAAATGACCAAGATGCCCGAACTGGTCGCCTTCATGCACAGCATGATCGGCCTGGCCGCGGTGTTCATCGCCATCGCGGCGGTCGTCGAGCCGCAGTCGCTGGGTATCGTTGCGCAACTGGGTGATGCGATCCCGGCCGGTAACCGCCTGGAACTGTTCCTCGGTGCCGCCATTGGTGCGATCACCTTCTCCGGTTCGGTCATCGCCTTCGGCAAGCTGTCGGGCAAGTACAAGTTCCGCCTGTTCCAGGGCGCACCGGTACAGTTCACCGGCCAACACAAACTGAACCTGTTGCTGGGCGTGGCCACACTGGCGCTGGGCATCACCTTCATGCTGACCGGCGACCTCAACGCCTTCGCCTTGATGCTGGCCCTGGCCTTCATCATGGGTGTGCTGATCATCATCCCGATCGGTGGCGCGGACATGCCAGTGGTCGTGTCGATGCTCAACAGCTACTCCGGCTGGGCGGCAGCGGGTATCGGCTTCTCGCTGAACAACTCGATGCTGATCATCGCCGGTTCGCTGGTAGGCTCAAGCGGTGCGATCCTCTCGTACATCATGTGCAAGGCGATGAACCGCTCCTTCTTTAATGTACTGCTCGGCGGTTTCGGCAATACAGCCGACGCAGGCCCTGCAGGCGCCAAGGAAGCCCGCCCGGTGAAATCCGGTTCGGCTGACGATGCGACCTTCCTGCTGACCAACGCCGACACCGTGATCATCGTTCCGGGCTATGGCCTGGCGGTCGCACGGGCGCAGCATGCGCTGAAGGAACTGACCGAGAAGCTGACCCATCGCGGCGTCACCGTGAAGTACGCGATCCACCCGGTGGCCGGTCGTATGCCGGGCCATATGAACGTATTGCTGGCCGAGGCCGAAGTGCCTTACGACCAGGTGTTCGAGATGGAAGACATCAACTCCGAGTTCGGCCAGGCCGACGTGGTGCTGGTGTTGGGTGCCAACGACGTGGTCAACCCGGCCGCGAAGAACGATCCGAAATCGCCGATTGCCGGCATGCCTATCCTCGAAGCGTTCAAGGCCAAGACCATCATCGTCAACAAGCGCTCGATGGCCAGCGGCTATGCCGGGCTGGACAACGAACTGTTCTACCTGGACAAAACCATGATGGTGTTCGGTGACGCTAAAAAGGTCATCGAGGACATGGTCAAAGCCGTCGACTAACCCTCTGCGGCACACAGAACGCCCCGACTCGTCGGGGCGTTTTTGTTTGCGAAAATCGTCGGACAAACTATTCTTTTGTTACCGATCCGGTAACGGTGTTTTGCTTGAAAGGCCCGGAATAGACGCCTCGATTGCGACCTTGGTAGCGGGACAGAAGCCGGCGCAATTCACTAGACTGCACGTCCTGCTACCTGTTGCCCGAGATAACAATCCATGTACCGTGACCGTATTCGCCTGCCTTCGTTGTTGGACAAAGTGATGAGCGCTGCCGACGCCGCCGCCATGATTGAAGACGGCATGACCGTCGGCATGAGTGGTTTTACTCGCGCTGGCGAAGCCAAGGCCGTTCCCCAGGCGCTGGCCGAACGCGCCAAGGTCACGCCGCTGAAGATCAGCCTGATGACTGGCGCAAGCCTGGGCAACGACCTCGACAAGCAGCTGACCGAAGCTGGCGTGCTGTCGCGACGCATGCCGTTTCAGGTCGACAGCACCCTGCGCAAGGCGATCAACGCCGGTGAAGTCATGTTCATCGACCAGCACTTGTCGGAAACCGTGGAGCAATTGCGCAACCAGCAATTGAAACTGCCGGACATTGCCGTGATTGAAGCCGTCGCGATCACCGAGCAAGGGCATATCGTGCCAACCACCTCGGTAGGCAACTCGGCCAGCTTCGCGATTTTCGCCAAGCACGTGATCGTCGAGATCAACATGGCGCACAACCCGAACCTCGAAGGTTTGCACGACATCTACATTCCGACCTATCGTCCAACCCGAACCCCGATTCCATTGGTCAAGGTGGATGACCGCATCGGCAGCACCGCCATCCCGATTCCAGCGGAAAAAATCGTCGCCATCGTGGTCACCAACCAGGCTGACTCCCCCTCCACGGTGCTGGCACCGGACGCCGAGACCCAGGCCATTGCCGACCACCTGATCGACTTCTTCAAGCAGGAAGTGGCAGCCGGGCGCATGACCAACAAGCTCGGCCCGCTGCAAGCCGGTATCGGTACCATCGCCAACTCGGTGATGTGTGGCCTGATCGACTCGCCGTTCGAAGACCTGACGATGTATTCCGAGGTGCTGCAAGACTCGACCTTCGACCTGATCGACGCTGGCAAGCTGAGCTTTGCTTCCGGCAGCTCGATCACCCTGTCGAGCCGGCGTAATGCCGATGTGTTCGGCAATCTGGAGCGCTACAAGGACAAGCTGGTTCTGCGCCCGCAGGAGATTTCCAACCACCCTGAAGTCGTGCGTCGCCTGGGCATCATCGGCATCAACACCGCCCTGGAGTTCGACATCTATGGCAACGTCAACTCCACTCACGTCTGCGGCACGCGGATGATGAACGGCATCGGTGGCTCGGGCGACTTCGCGCGCAACGCGCACCTGTCCGTGTTCGTGACCAAGTCGATCGCCAAGGGCGGTGCGATCTCCAGCGTGGTGCCGATGGTCAGCCATGTTGACCACACCGAACATGACGTCGACATCCTCGTGACCGAAGTGGGCCTGGCAGACTTGCGAGGCCTGGCGCCGCGGGAGCGCGCCCGGATCATCATCGACAAGTGCGTGCACCCGGATTACCGCCAGGCGCTGAATGATTACTTCACTGCCGCATGCGCCATCGGCGGACACACCCCACACATCCTGCGTGACGCCCTCAGCTGGCACATAAACCTGGAAGAAACCGGGCAAATGCTGAAGAAGTAATTGGTACAGAAAGCAGCTGGCGCAAACACAGTTTCGTCAGCTTGCTCTTGCCCTTCTCGCGATATGAAAAAAACTGTACTGCTGTACTGGTCATTTCCTACGGGAAACTCCCACCAAATCGAGCCAAAACTGCATTTTTGCACTTAAATAGTGCAGACAAGTACAGTTGCCTCAATTTCGACCAGTACACCCCCTATAAACAGTTAACTGAGCTCTCACAATACAGATGAACTGTATCTACAGAGGCTAGGCAAACAAGAGGATCATGGGCACCAGTTAAACCACTACCTAATCCCGCCACAAGCGGAAGGATGACCACCATGGAACGTACACTCAGTTCCGATCTGTTCTTCGAAGACACTGCTGCAAAAACCCAGGCTTCCCTGCCTCTGCGCGTTATCGCCAACCTGATGCTGTGGCAGCGCCGCATCACCAGCCGCCATCAATTGGCTCGCTTGGATTCGCGTCTGCTGGCTGACGCCGGGATTAGCGAAGCACAACGCTACGAAGAGCTGAGCAAGCCGTTCTGGCGCTAAGTTAGCGTCGCTGGCTCTGACCTTAAGGTCCACCGCCAGCAACCCGAATTGAAAAAACAAAACCCGTCGTGGGAAACCACGACGGGTTTTGTCGTTTTGGCCTGTCGATTCTGCACTTACAGTAGGGGAATCTCGATACCAGTACAGTTTGCACAATATGCAAACTGGATGAGTACAATATCACTGCAGTGTGTCTGTAACAGATATTCGGCGGGTGTCAGCATGGAGCTCTTCACTTATCGGACAGGGACCGTGCCATGAAAAACCTACAGGATTGTTCCATTCCTTCAGCTCAAGCGAGACCTTGCCTGCGCTGGCTTCGAGGGCTGCCGAAGGGACTCTTCGCTGGCCTGGAAAGGGCGAGAACGCGACGCTTGCTGGCTCAACTCGATGATCGTCAGCTAGCGGATCTGGGTATCAGCCACGCCGACCGTAGCAATGAATTGGACAAACCGTTCTGGCGCTGACTTCCTGCTTGCAGGGTCGGGACTGTTCGAACTGACACATACAGGCCTAATATCACTCCAGAACGTGGCGAACGCCGAGTGCCTGGCGTCTGACTTTGCAGACACTGCGCCATATTTCAATTGGTCTACCCAAAGGAGTTACCCCATGTCCCGACTTCGCCTGCTTAGCGCTGCGGCCCTGTTTGCCGTGGCTGCCAGTGCCCAAGCCACCAGCTTCATCGTGACCACGGATGCGGTTGTCAACGCGCTCAAAGCCACGTCTGATGCGACCACCAACATCGTCTCGTCGTCGTTCAAGGATGACAAGATCGTCCTCGCCGCCCGTGACGACGCCGCCA
Source organism: Pseudomonas sp. A-R-19 (assembly GCF_019956575.1). Classification (NCBI taxonomy): domain Bacteria; kingdom Pseudomonadati; phylum Pseudomonadota; class Gammaproteobacteria; order Pseudomonadales; family Pseudomonadaceae; genus Pseudomonas; species Pseudomonas sp. A-R-19. The sequence continues at coordinate 41,377 of NZ_JAHBDR010000072.1, read as the reverse complement.
GCTTCGTCGCTACCGAAGGCTCCATCCGCGGTGTGAAGCTGGAAAGCGCCCTCGACCACATTCGCCACAAGGCGCCGCAACTGAGTGCAACAGACGCACAGCTGGCCCAGGCGATCCTGACGATCTAATCGGCTATACAGACATGGGGCACGCCAGGCGTGTCCCAATGTTTCAGCGCTGGCTCTAGACCGGCCCTTGCGCTAGCCTTGGGACTCATTTTCAACTGTCGAGTCTCATGCGTTTTCCTTCCAGCCTCTTGATCACTCCAGTCTTTCTCGCCCTTGGTTACTGCGGATCGGCCCACGCTTTTGACGCCTTCAACCTGTCCACCCAAGGCACCGTTGCCAGTGGTTACGCCACAAGCCTCGTGACCTCCGCCCCCTTCGACCATAAACTACTGCTCGCCGCCCATGATGACGCCGCGGCATTCATTGCCAGTGACGGCCAGTTGCGAGGCGCACGGCTGGAGTCGGCCCTGCGGTATCTGCGCCGAACCCACGCAAAACTTCATGCCAGCGACCTTGAACTGGCACAAGCAATTCTCGTCCAATAGTTATCCCTGTTTCTCTGGAGTCGTTCCATGCGTAATCCGCTGATTGCCGCCACCTTAGGCCTGCTGCTGTTGGCTGATGTGACCCAGGCACATACTCTGGTTGCCACCAGTAACATTCTGATCCGTGCTACCCAGCGCACCCTCGATTTCACGTCCGACACCACCACGTCCATCCGCGACTCGAAAATCGTGCGCGAAGCTCAGGACGACGCCGCCAGTTTCGTTGCCAGCAATGGCGACATTCGTGGCGCTCACCTGGAATCCGCTTTCGACTTGCTGCGCACCCGCGTGCCGGAAGCCCGCGACGCCAGTGATCAGGATCTCGCCGAAGCCATCCTCGCACTGTGAGGCGTCCAGGCGCCTGGCTGCTGGCCGGAGCCCTGTTGCTGCTTGGCAACACGGCCCACGCAGGCCTTCAATTACAGCTCAAGACCGAAGGCCTGACTCCCGCGCAACAGCAAGCCAGCCAGGCCCTGCTCGATGAAGCCATGCAGGCGCTGCCGCCACGCTTCATCGAGCAGTTGGACCGACGTATCGTCGTCGGCTGGACCGATGACATGCCGCGCAATGCCTACGGCCAGGCATCATTGGTGTCCGAGCTCGATCTGAACCGCAACCTGCTCGCCGGACTCACCGATGGCAGCGCCGCGAGCAAAAAAACCCATCGCCCCCATGGCACCGTTCGCCGGGAAATGCTGGCCACTGTGTTGCACGAACTGACTCACATCTACGACCGCTCGCGCCTGTGGCAGGATGCCGAGCGCAAGCTGATTCAGAGCTGCACCCGGCGCAGCAACAGCTCGGGGCTGGTGGGCATTCCCGATCAATGTCGGGGCCAGTCCGATCGGCGGTTTACCCTCAGTGACGATCCGCGCCTGCTCGACCTCGCCGGCTGGCAACAATACGTAGGCCGTCGCGGTGAGCGCGAACAGCACAATCGCCAGATTGCCCGTAGTCCGGATATCTACGAGACCAGCAGCCCAAAGGAATTCGTCGCGGTCAACATGGAGTACTTCCTCCTCGACCCGAGCTACGCTTGCCGTCGCCCTGCGCTGTACCGCTACTACAAGGAACATTTCGGCTGGGCGCCCGCCGCCAAGGACTCCTGCAGCAAGACCTTCGCCTTCCTGAATGCCGGCAACGACTTCGCCAAGACACCTTTGGCCCAGATCGATCCGGAACGGGTCTATGCCGTCGACTACCTGCTCGCCGAGGCCAACCAGAACCTGTTCAGCCGCTGGGGCCACAGCATGTTGCGCCTGGTGATCTGCGCACCGGGCCGTCCCCGTGGCCCGGATTGTCGCCTGGACCTGGACCAGCACCTGGTGCTGTCGTACCGCGCCTTCGTCGGCGACGTACAACTGTCGAGCTGGGATGGCCTGGTCGGCAAATACCCGTCTCGGCTGTTTATCCTGCCGCTGTCCCAGGTCATCGACGAATACACCAAGACTGAGCTGCGCAGCCTCGCCTCTGTACCGCTGAACCTCTCGCGCACAGAGATTGAGGAGATGGTGGGACGTGCCGCCGAGATGCACTGGAGTTACGACGGCAACTACTTCTTCCTGTCCAACAACTGCGCGGTGGAAGAACTGAAACTGCTGCGCGGCGGGACCAACAACCCGCAATTGGTTGGACTCGACAACATCATGCCCAACGGTTTGCTGGAAGTGCTCAAGGGCCGAGGCCTGGCGGATACCAGCGTGCTGGATGATCCCAAGGAAGCGCTGCGACTGGGCTACCGCTTCGACTCCTTCCGCGATCGCTATCAGGCCATGTTTGAAGTGCTGAAAAAGCACTTGCCGGTCAAACAGGAAAACGTTGAAGACTGGCTCGACTTGAAAGCCGCGGAGCGTCGGCAATGGTTCGACCAGGCCGATTTGCGCACCAGTGCGGCGTTGCTTCTGCTGGAACAAGCGAGCTTCCGTCGGCAGCTGCTGCTGGCTCAGGATGAAGTGAAACAGCGATACCTGGGCGCCCGAGAGCTGAAGAATGGCGGCATGGACAAGGCCAACGAGACGCTCAAGGACATTCTCGCCAACAGTGGCTTCCTCAGCCGTCCGGCGGAACTGCTGGGCACTAACGGTTATGGCTTGCCGCAGGTGAGCGAGTGGAAGCATCTGGAAGCGGAAAGCAGCCAGCGCCAGCAACAGCTCCTGGCGCTGTCCGGGGATCTGGACAAGGAAGTGAGGGCGTTGCTCGATCCGAGCCGTGCCGCCGAAATGGCCGCCAACGAGGCCAACATGAAACAGATTGGTGAGCACCTGCGCAAACTGCACAAGGCAGCCGGCGGGTTAGAGCTGCCCTGATCCATAACCTGTGGGAGCGGGCTTGCTCGCGAAAGCGGTGTATCAGTCAACATCGATGTTGAAGCTGATGGCCTATTCGCGAGCAAGCCCGCTCCTACAGGGATTCAGTGTTCAGCCCACTGACTGGCCCGTCAGTACAGAACCCCCTGCAAGACCTCATAGACAATCCCGGTTCCCGCCGCGATCAGCACAACGTCCGCGCCCGCACGGCGCCATTCGTAGCCCGGGTAATACGGCAACCGGCTCAACGCACGGTTATCCAGCCGTTCGCCGTAATAGCCACGAGGCAACGGCCTGCCACGCACCACGATGACACCCGGCGGTGGCGGTGCGCCGCGGACGAAATAACCGTGATTGTCGTGGATCGTCTGGCGAACAGGAGCGAAGTCCCGTGGTGGAGGCCCGCCACGATGGTTGTCCTGTGGCCCCCGGTGATCATCGCCGTGATAGTCACCATGGTTATCGTAATGGCCGTGATCGTCGTGTTGATCGGCATTGGCATGCAGGGTCGCTCCGAGCAGCAGCACACCGACGCTGGCAATCAGGCGTTTCGACATTTTCATCTGGTCTTTCCTCACAACACACACAGCAAAAAGGGCTTCAGAACGTAGTCCTGAAGCCCTCGGTCTTGCTGTTTAGTCTGTGCCGCGAGGCTCTAATTCCTCTGTATCAGGAACTTTACCTTCAGCTGACGCGGGCTTTACGCACGCCATCGGCCAACGCCGAGCACAGGCTCAGCACGCCATCCACGGCTTGTTCCGGGGAGGTCGCATTGGCGATGTGATCGATCAACGCCGAGCCCACCACAACACCATCGGCCAGACGCGCGATGGACGCCGCCTGTTCCGGAGTGCGGATACCAAAACCGATGCTGATCGGCAGGTCGGTATGGCGACGCAGACGGGCGACCGCTTCCTCGACGTGTTCCAGCGTGGCGGCGCCGGCGCCGGTCACACCGGCCACCGAGACGTAGTAGACGAAGCCGGAGCTGCCGTTGAGGACGGTTGGCAGGCGCACGTCGTCGGTGGTTGGCGTGGTCAGGCGAATGAAGTCCAGGCCCGCTGCCTGCGCCGGATCGCACAGCTCGCCGTTATGTTCAGGCGGCAGGTCGACCACGATCAGGCCATCAACACCGGCCTCCTTGGCTTCGGCGATGAAGCGCGGCACACCGTACATGTGGATCGGGTTGAAGTACCCCATCAGCACCAGCGGCGTTTCGTTGTTGTCCTGGCGGAACTCGCGAACCATTTGCAGGGTTTTCGCCAGGTTCTGCTTGGCACCCAGCGCACGGATGTTGGCGAGCTGGATGGCCGGGCCGTCAGCCATCGGGTCGGTGAAGGGCATGCCCAGTTCGATCACGTCGGCACCAGCCGCCGGCAAGCCCTTGAGGATTGCCAGGGACGTGTCGTAGCCAGGGTCACCGGCGGTCACGAAGGTCACCAGGGCGGCGCGGTTCTGTTCCTTGAGTTCGGCAAAACGCGTTTGCAGGCGGCTCATCAGTGTTTCTCCTGCTTTGCTGGCTCTTGTAGAGAGTTTTCCATGTGGTGCATCACGGTCTGCATGTCTTTGTCGCCACGGCCGGACAGGTTGACCACCATCAAGTGATCTTTTGGCAGGCTCGGTGCGCGCTTGAACACCTCAGCCAGGGCATGGGCGCTTTCCAGGGCAGGGATGATCCCTTCCAGGCGGCAGCACTGGTGGAATGCAGCGAGGGCTTCGTCGTCGGTCACAGAGGTGTACTGAACACGGCCGATGTCATGCAACCAGGCGTGTTCCGGGCCGATGCCCGGGTAGTCCAGGCCAGCGGAGATCGAGTGGGCGTCGATGATCTGGCCATCGTCGTCCTGCAGCAGGAAGGTGCGGTTGCCGTGCAGCACGCCTGGAACGCCGCCATTCAGGCTGGCCGCATGCTTGCCGGTCTCGATGCCGTAGCCGGCGGCTTCAACGCCGATGATCTCGACACTCTTGTCGTCGAGGAACGGGTGGAACAGGCCCATGGCGTTGGAACCACCGCCAATGCACGCCACCAGGCTGTCTGGCAGACGACCTTCCTGGGCTTGCAGCTGTTCACGGGTTTCCTTGCCGATCACGGCCTGGAAGTCGCGGACCATCGCCGGGTAAGGGTGCGGACCGGCCACGGTGCCGATCAGGTAGAAGGTGCTGTCGACGTTGGTTACCCAGTCACGCAGGGCTTCGTTCATCGCGTCTTTCAGCGTGCCGGTGCCGGCTACCACCGGGATTACCTCGGCGCCCAGCAACTTCATGCGGAACACGTTGGCCTGCTGACGTTCGATGTCAGTGGTGCCCATGTAGATCACGCAATCCAGACCGAAACGCGCAGCGACGGTGGCCGTGGCCACACCGTGCATGCCGGCGCCAGTCTCGGCGATGATGCGTTTCTTGCCCATGCGCCGCGCCAGCAGGATCTGGCCGATGCAGTTGTTGATCTTGTGCGCGCCGGTGTGGTTCAGCTCTTCGCGCTTGAGGTAGATCTTCGCGCCGCCACAGAACTCGGTCAGACGCTCGGCGAAGTACAGCGGGCTTGGACGTCCGACGTAGTCGCGCTGGAAGTAGGCCAGTTCTTCCTTGAATGCAGGATCTTCCTTGGCCAGTTCATATTCGCGGGCCAGGTCGAGGATCAACGGCATCAGGGTTTCGGCAACGTAGCGGCCACCGAACGCGCCAAACAGGCCGTTGGCGTCAGGGCCGTTGCGCAGATTAGTCTGGGTCATGGGGCGCTCCAGTTGAATGCATGAAGTAGTGCGTAAAGAGAGAGTGGGGTTCACTCTACCCCTGACGCCCCGAACTGAAAACCGATAAGATCGCCACAACCTGTCAGGAAAACTCACAGATCAAATGAGCCATGACCTTCCTCCGCTGAACGCGCTTCGCGCCTTCGAAGCCACTGCCCGCTTGAACAGCGTCAGTCAGGCCGCCGAGCAGCTCCACGTCACCCATGGCGCGGTCAGCCGGCAATTGAAAGTGCTGGAGGAGCACCTGGGGGTTAGCCTGTTCATCAAGGACGGGCGCGGCCTGAAACTCACAGATGCCGGGTTGCGGCTGCGTGACGCCAGCAGCGAGGCCTTCGAGCGCCTGCGCAACGTTTGCGCCGAACTCACACAAAGCACGGCCGATGCACCATTCGTGCTCGGTTGTTCGGGAAGCCTGCTGGCGCGATGGTTTATCCCGCGACTGGGGAGGCTCAACGCTGACCTGCCGGACTTGCGCCTGCACCTGTCAGCCGGAGAAGGTGACCTCGATCCAAGAAGGCCGGGGCTGGATGCCTTGCTGGTTTTCGCCGAACCACCCTGGCCCGCGGACATGCAGGTTTTTGAGCTGGCCAGCGAGCGCATCGGTCCGGTCCTGAGCCCGCGGTTCGCCGGCTATGAACGGCTCAAGGACGCACCGGACGCTGCACTGCTGAGCGAACCCTTGCTGCACACCACCTCGCGCCCGCAAGCCTGGCCAAGCTGGGCGCAACCTCGCGGCCTCGACGCCAGGGCGTTGAAGTACGGCCAGGGGTTCGAACATTTGTATTATTTGCTCGAAGCCGCCGTCGCGGGCCTGGGTGTGGCGATTGCGCCCGAACCCCTGGTGACGGAAGACTTGAAGGCTGGCCGCCTGGTTGCACCCTGGGGCTTCAGTGAAACCCCGGCACAACTGGCGTTGTGGCTACCCAAGCGCGCCGCGGACGGGCGCGCCCGGCAACTGGCGCAGTGGCTCAAGAACGAGCTGCGGCGAGCGGATTAATCACGCTTGCACAACAGATAAGCGGCCAGCAGGCCCAATGCGCCCACGGCGACACCGGCTGTTGTCCAGGGGTGTTCCTGGGCGTAGTCCCGGGTGGCAATCCCGGTTTCGCGGGTTTTCACCTTGACCTCTTCATAGGCATCGGCAAGCAGATGGCGTGAGTGCTTCAAGGCATTCTCGGCGTTGCTTTTCAGGGTCTTGAGGGTTTTACGCGACTCGTCCGAGGCGTCGTCCTTCAGGTTTTCCAAAGACTTGAGCAGACTCTCGATCTCCGCTTCCATGCTTTGCAATGAGGCTTTGCGTAACGAAGTGTTGGCCATGGTGGCTCTCCTGCATAAGTGATGAGTGGCGTGTGATGGTTGGGACTTCGTGGGTTCGAGAAAGTGCAGAAAATCTGAACTTCGCACTGAGGACGGCCAACAGAAGAAATCGGAAAAATCACTGCTAGGCTGTAATTCATACGCCAAGGAGAACGCCATGTCTGACCATCACACCTACAAGAAAGTCGAGCTGATCGGCTCGTCCACCAGCAGTATCGAAGATGCGATCAACAACGCGCTGGCCGAAGCCAGCAAAAGCATCAAGCACATGGAATGGTTTGAAGTGACCGAGACCCGCGGGCACATCAGGGACGGCAAGGCTGCGCACTTTCAAGTTACCTTGAAAGTAGGATTCCGGATTGCCAGCAGCTGACTTTGCGCTAGTCTTCTGAACTTGCACGCCGGCCAAATGCCATAGGGAATGGCAAAACGCTGCATGAGTGCGTCCGGCTGATGGCTGGTTACCCCTATGATCCGACCAGGGAATGCAACCGATGAAGAAGTTTATGTTGGCGGTAGGTTTGTTGAGCATTGCGGGGAGCGCATTGGCGGGTGGCAAGCCATGCGAAGAGTTGAAAGCCGAAATCGCAGCGAAACTTGATGCGAAGGGCGTTTCCGGTTATTCGCTGGAGATTGTCAATAAAGGTGCCGCTGCCGGCGGGAAAGTCGTTGGTAAATGCGAAGCGGGCGCCAAAGTGATCGTCTATAAAAAATAGGCTGATTCTCGCCTGAATGAAAAAGCCGACGCTCTGGCGCCGGCTTTTTTATGCCTTTCACTGGTTTGGAGGCCCCCTCATCGTCGACTCGGGCACGACCCCTGGTAGGAGCTGGCTTGCCAGCGATGGTCGTTAACGATAACGCGTATGATCTGGATAAACGCGGCGCACTTGAGCCCATCGCCGGCAAGCCGGCTCCTACAGTTTCCCGTGAAGTATCAGCCCCGCATGACCTGCGCCAGCAGCTCGTAGGAATGCACGCGATCCGAATGTTCGTACAGGTCACAGGTGAAAATCAGCTCGTCTGCCTGGGTCTGTTCGATCAGGACCTCGAGCTTGGCGCGGATTTTCTGCGGGCTGCCGATCATGGCCAGGCCAAGAAAATCATGCACGGCCTCTTTCTCATGGGGCAGCCACAGGCCGTCCATGGTCTTCACTGGCGGACGCTGTACCAGGCTTTGGCCACGCATCAGGGCGAGAATCCGCTGGAATACCGAAGTTGCCAGGTAATCGGCCTGCTCATCGGTATCGGCTGCCACCAATGGCACACCGAGCATCACGTAGGGTTTGTCCAAAACGGCTGACGGCTTGAAGTGATTGCGGTAGACCCGAATCGCTTCATGCATGAAGCGCGGCGCGAAATGCGAAGCGAAGGCGTAGGGCAAACCGCGTTCGCCCGCCAGCTGTGCGCTGAACAGGCTCGACCCCAACAACCAGACCGGCACATTGGTCCCGGTTCCCGGCATGGCGATGATGCGTTGATCCGGGGTCCGTGGCCCGAGGTAGCGCACCAGTTCCGCCACATCTTCCGGGAAGTCGTCGGCGCTGCCGGAGCGTTCACGGCGCAACGCACGTGCGGTCATTTGATCGGAACCGGGCGCGCGTCCCAGGCCCAGGTCGATCCGGCCCGGATAGAGGCTTTCCAGGGTGCCGAACTGTTCGGCGATCACCAGCGGTGCGTGGTTGGGCAACATCACCCCGCCCGAACCGACTCGAATGGTCGACGTACCGCCGGCCAGGTAACCGAGCAGCACAGAAGTCGCGGAGCTGGCGATGCCGTCCATGTTGTGGTGTTCAGCCACCCAGAAGCGGTTGTAACCGAACTTCTCGACGTGCTGCGCCAGGTCCAGCGAGTTGCGCAGCGACTGGGCCGCGCTGCCGTTCTCGCGCACAGGCACCAGATCGAGGGTCGAGAACTTGATATCGGACAGTCGTTTCATAAACCTGCTTCTCCAATTGAGGGCGCAGGTTTGTTCTTGCGAACGCAAACCTGCCAAATCCAAAAGCCTGTTCATGCAATGTGGGCATATACCCGAGATTCAATAGCCAGGTAAAAAATCCCGCGAAAAAAGCAGATTGATCGGACGAGGTGAACTTTGCCCCGCCGTCTATCCTCACAACCCTGACAATCAAAAACCACGAAGGCGCGACGATTCGCGTCGCTCTTGAGGAGACAGGCATGGCTATCGTGAAGAAAGCATCGGCCCATTGGGAAGGTGATCTGAAAACGGGTATCGGCTCGATTTCCACAGAAACCGGCGTACTCCGGGAAGCGCCCTACGGTTTCAAGGCACGCTTCGAAGGCGGCCGGGGCACCAACCCCGAAGAGTTGATCGGCGCGGCCCACGCCGGCTGTTTCTCAATGGCGTTTTCGATGATTCTCGGTGATGCCGGCCTGAAGGCCGATAGCATCGATACCCAGGCAGAAGTCACTCTGGATCAAGTGGACGGCGGCTTTGCGATCACCGCAGTGAAATTGATCCTGAAAGCGAAAATCCCCGGGGCAACCCAGGCGAAGTTCGAAGAACTCAGCAACAAGGCCAAAGAGGGTTGTCCGGTATCCAAGGTGCTGAATGCGAAGATCAGCCTGGAGGCAACATTGGTCAGCTAGATTTTCGTTGAAAACAAAAGATCGCAGCCCTGCGCAACCTGCCGGATCACTCGGTAAAGATTTCTCAAGACTGCGATCTTTTTTGCGTCGCGACAGACTTGCCCGCTAAAACTGTGGTCGAATAAATGACAGCAGCGAAAACCCATGACTGTATGTGCTGCTTCAAAGGAGCTTCAACCATGAAACGTTTTGCCCTGGCGGTTATCTGTTGCGCACTGGCCACTTCGGCCCTCGCGGCACCAAAACCCTGCGAAGAACTCAAGGCCGAGATCGAAGCCAAGATCCAGGCCAGCGGCGTCACTTCCTACACACTTGAAATCGTCAGCAATGACGAAGTGCACGACCAGAACATGGTCGTTGGCTCGTGCGAAAACGGCACCAAGAAGATCATCTACCAGAAGAACGATCGCTGATACCTCACATCAGGCAGTAGGATTCCCGATCTTCCGCGAGGATCTCGCGCTTGGCGTTGTACAGCCGGGCACCGGGGACCATTGCAATGGAACGGCCTTCGAGCACATATCGCTGGCCGGCTTCGAAATGATCGTAATTGATGGTCAGGTAGCACAGCCGTTCAGAGGGGCCGCTCATCATGCCCAATCCGCCACCGGGTACTTCAAAGTCGAAACGGACGATCAGCTCGTGGCTACCGGGCGTGACTTCGAAAAAACGCCCGTCACGCAGGCGTTGTTTATCCAGTCGTTCGGCCATCAACAATTTGTCGTTAGGGAAGGGCGTAGAGAATTCGACCCAGGCCATTTGTGGATTAGGTATCGGCATCGGGCTCTGGCAGCCCGCGACAACACCGGCGGCGAGTAACAGCATCAACCTGCGCATGATGGATGTCCCAAGGGATGTGCATCCAGCATAACGCCGATCAGGTGTGTTGACAGCCCGCGGGCGTGCCTTGGCCAATCACTTTGCGCTGTTGATCGTAGAGTTTCGCCCAAGGCCGAAAACCGATGTTCCCCGCCTGAAGCTCATAACGCTCGCCCGCGTTGAAGTCGTTGAATTTCACGTTCAACTGGCAATCGCGCCACAACGGCTCGGCGTCAGGGCCGATGTTGGTGGGCTGGACCGAGAACTGGTAACGGACCGTCAACTCATGGCCTCCGGGTTGGACCTGGAAATAACGTTTATCGTCGATGGCCTTGTCATCGACCTCCAGTGCCTGCAACGCGGTATCTTCTTGCTTCGAGTCCAGGTCGATCCAGGCTTGCGCAGGATCATGGCGGGGTATTCCGAAACCGGCACAGCCGGTCAGCAACAGCAGGCTTGCTGTCAGTATCATCGTGCGCATAGCGGAGCTCCAGTCTGGCGGGATAGTCTTGTGGAAAGACTCTCCAAGGAAGAATTATTGTGATCAGGCCGCTTCCTAGCCTTGGGTTACTTGATCGCGTTTTTCGCGTTTTGTTTCCGGGTGTGTTGTTTTTGTTGCTCAACGGTTGCGCCAGCGTCAGCTACTACAACCAACTGGCCAGTGGCCAACTGCAGTTGCTGCGGGCGAGGGAGCCGGTTTCCAGCGTGGTTGCCGACCCGACGCGCGACCAAAACCTGCGCACACACCTTGAGCAATCGCAAAAGGCCCGAGCGTTCGCCAGCCAGCAATTGCGCCTGCCGGATAACCAGAGTTACCGCTTGTACGCGGACATTGGCCGCCCCTTCGTGGTCTGGAATGTTTTCGTCACGCCAGAGTTTTCCCTCAAGCCCGTAAACCACTGCTTCCCCATTGCCGGTTGCGTGGCCTACCGTGGTTACTACAGCCAGAGCGCAGCCCGCGGCGAAGCGGCATTGCAACGCTTGCAGGGCATGGACGTGTCGATTGGCGGAGTCGAGGCCTATTCGACACTCGGCTGGTTCAACGACCCGATCATCAGTTCGATGATGGGCTGGGGGGATGAGCGACTGGCCACATTGATCTTTCACGAGTTGGCCCATCAGCGTTTCTATGTGAAGGACGACACGGAGTTCAACGAATCCTTCGCCACCTTCGTCGAGCAGGAAGGTACTCGCCAATGGCGCGCCTACCGCCACCTGCCACCGGATAACAATGCGCCAGCGCGCCAGCGCGACCAGTTCACCGAGCTGGTGCTGGAAACCCGTGCCCGCCTGGAAAAGCTCTACGCCTTGCCATTGCCAACCGAGCAAATGCGCCAGCGCAAAGTGGCCGAATTCGAGCGCTTGCGCAGCGACTATCGGCAGATGCGCGACCGTCAGTGGGCGGGAGACAAACGCTACGACGCCTGGATCCATGCCCCCATGAACAATGCCCGGCTATTGCCGTTTGGCTTGTACGATCAATGGGTGCCGGCATTTTCCGTGCTGTTCCAGCAGATGGATGGCAACTGGCCGCAGTTTTACGCGGCCGTGGAGAAACTTGGCGCATTACCCATGGACCAGCGCAAATCAGCACTGAAAGCGTTGGCTGATGGCGCCGATCAACCAAAGAACCAGTAGCAAACCCCGATTGCCCCCAGTACCCCGGCAAACTCCGCCAGCAATGCACAACCGACTGCATGGCGAGCGCGCTGGATGCCCACGGCACCGAAGTACACCGCCAGGACATAAAACGTCGTTTCGGTACTGCCCTGGACCGTCGCCGCCACCAGCGCCGGGAAGCTGTCCACGCCAGAGGTCTTCATGGTTTCAATCAGCATTGCCCGGGCGGCGCTACCCGAGAAAGGCTTGACCATCGCCGTCGGCAGCGCATCGACGAAGCGCGTGTCCCAACCGGCCCACGCCACCAGATGACGAATCCCGTCCAGACCGAAATCCAGCGCCCCGGAGGCTCGCAGAACGCCCACCGCGCAGAGCATCGCCACCAGATAGGGCAGCAGATTTTTGGCGACGTCGAAACCCTCTTTGGCGCCTTCGACGAAGGCCTCGTAGACCTTCACCTTGCGCAGCGCGCCGATCAGTAAAAACAGCATGATCAGGCCAAACAGCGTCAGGTTGCCGAGGATCGATGACAGCCCGGCCAGCGCGGTCGCCGAAAGGGTCGCCAGCAATGCCATGAAACCACCGAGGACGAGGGCGCCGGGGATCAGGTAGGCCAGCACCACGGGGTCCCAGATGCGCAGGCGCTGCATGAACGCCACCGACAGGAAGCCGACAATGGTCGAGCAACTGGTCGCCAGCAGGATCGGCAGGAACACCAGCGTCGGGTCCGGCGCGCCTTGCTGGGCGCGATACATGAAGATCGTCACCGGCAGCAGGGTCAGCGAAGAGGCGTTGAGCACCAGGAACAGGATCTGTGCGTTGCTGGCGATGGTGGCGCTGGGATTGAGTTCCTGCAGCGCCTTCATGGCCTTGAGGCCGATCGGCGTGGCGGCGTTGTCCAGACCGAGGCCGTTGGCGGCGAAGTTCAGGGTGATCAGGCCGATGGCCGGATGACCCGCCGGGACTTCTGGCATCAGGCGCAGAAACAGTGGCCCCAGGGCCTTGGCCAACCATTCGACGATCCCGGCTTTCTCGGCAATGCGCAGAAAACCCAGCCAGAGGGTGAGGGTGCCGAACAGCAGCACCATGACTTCGACCGACAGCTTGGCCATGGCGAAAATGCTCTCCACCATCGCCGCGAATATCCCGGCGTTACCACCGATCAGCCACTGCGCCAGCGCCGAAACGGCAGCCACGATGAAAAAGCCAAGCCACAGGCCATTGAGCATCAGTCAAATCCCCCAAAAGATCCGCGAATGATAGCGGGGTGGCCAGAAACGACAAACCCCGGATTTCTCCGGGGTTTGTTTGTTACTGCCTGCACAATTCCTATGTGGGAGCGGGCTTGCTCGCGAATGCGGTGTGTCATTCAGCATCGAACCGGCTGACATGACGCCTTCGCGAGCAAGCCCGCTCCCACAAGGGGTAATGCATCAGCTCTTGGAAACTTCACCCGCCGGCAGTTTTTCCTTGCTGCGCCAGTGCGGCAGGGAGTTCCAGTAGCGCTGGCCCTTGGCGTCGTCGTACATGCCTTCCCAACGAGCGATAACCAGGACAGCCAGGGCGTTACCGATCACATTCAGTGCGGTACGGGCCATGTCCATGACGCGGTCGACACCGGCGATGAACGCCAGTCCTTCCAGTGGAATACCGACGCTGCCGAGGGTGGCCAGCAGTACCACGAAGGAGACGCCCGGTACGCCGGCGATGCCTTTGGAGGTGACCATCAGGGTCAGCACCAGCAGCAGTTGCTGGCTGATCGACAGGTCGATGCCATACAGCTGGGCAATAAAGATTGCCGCGATGCTTTGATACAGGGTCGAACCGTCGAGGTTGAACGAGTAACCGGTTGGCACCACGAAGCTGCAAATGGCTTTCGGCGCACCGTAGGCTTCCATTTTCTCGATCACGCGCGGCAGCACGGTTTCGGAACTGGCGGTGGAGTAGGCCAGTACCAGCTCATCCTTGAAGATGCGCATCAGCTTGATCACCGAGAAGCCGAACAGACGAGCGATCAGGCCCAGGACCACGAAAGCGAAGAAGGCGATGGCGACGTAAACCAGGATCACCAGTTTGGCCAACGGTATCAGCGACGCGAAGCCGAAGTTGGCCACGGTCACCGCGATCAGTGCGAACACGCCGATCGGGGCGTAGTTCATGATCATGTGAGTGACCTTGAACATGCTTTCCGATACGCCCTGGAACATCTTCACCAGCGGTTCGCGCAGGTCCGCCTGCAGGCTCGACAAACCGAGACCGAACAGTACAGAGAAGAAGATGATCGGCAGCATTTCGCCGCGAACCATGGCCGCGAAGATGTTCGACGGGATCAGGTTGAGGATGGTTTCGATGAACGCGTGTTCATGCTGAACCTCGGCCGCCGTGGCCTGGTACTTGGAAATGTCCACAGTACCCAGGGTGCTCATGTCGATGCCGGCACCCGGATGGAACAGGTTGGCCAGCAGCAGACCGACCACGATAGCGATGGTGGTGACGATCTCGAAGTAAATGATGGTCTTGAGGCCGATGCGCCCAAGCTTCTTGGCGTCACCGACGCCTGCAATGCCGACGATCAGGGAGGAGATGACGATCGGGATCACGATCATCTTGATCAGACGGATAAAGATATCGCCTGCCGGTTGCAGGACGTTGCTGATCCACCAGGCTTTTTCGGCACTGAAATGGTTGAGCAGCGCACCGATTGCAATCCCCAATACCAGACCGATGAGGATCTGCCAGGCGAGGCTAAGCTTTGCCTTCTTCATATCTTTACCCTTACTTGCGTTTGACTCAGGGAGATGCGCGAACTGGAACGCTTATGGCGAAAAAGTCTAGTGCATCTGCCCCCGTATAAGGTGCCCCGGAGCGCTTGGTTATGGCTCTCTGGCAGGCGAAAAAAGGCGCAACTATTCCGATGCAAGGAAGCGCCGTCTAATGCCGTAAACGCCTACCCTATGCCGAATCGGCATGAGGTTTTTTTAGCGAAACGCGCGTCCCAACCGGTTCGAATACGACATTTCGGCAGGCATAAGTGCCGTGAACCGGCCATCACAGAGCAGATTGAATGTTTTTTGAGCAGTGGCCGAGCGTTGATTTTTCAGCAAAATCGCGCAGGACGAAGCGAAAAATAGCGGCCAAAGAAAGGTGATTTTTCTCGATATACGGTCACTGGTGAAACACCAGGAAAAGCATTTTTCGGCATAACAAGGGTAAGGAAGCGAGAACACTGATGAAACCGAGGCGAGTGCTCTATTTCAATGTGTTGCGTAATCAAGCCCTTCGCAAGCCCGTCGAGCCATGGCGGTCCGGCGAACTTGCGCAGCGGCTTTTCCTGACCCGGCCCTCACGCAGGTACTCCCTGTACCCGTAGGTCACTCCGCCCCTGAATCAGGCAGAACGTCCCGACCCCTTGGTCATGCGCCAGCCTTCCTCAGGTGACGCAGGTGGAAAGAGGCGGTTTGGCCTCCTTCATGTACAAATTCAAATGTTCTATCAACAAGTCCTGCATACAGTGATCAGGCTTGTCGGGGAAACGCTGTCCGGCATGCCTGGCACTACCGCCCAACAGCAGGGCGGCTGCCAGTGTCTTGAAAACCCTCTCCTGTCAGCCTCGACCGCGACGGCCGAAGAAGAAGGAGGCAATGAACATCACCAGGAACACGACAAACAGAATCTTGGCGATACCCGTGGCGGTGCCCGCGATACCACCGAAGCCCAGAACAGCGGCGATGATGGCGATAATCAGGAATGTGATTGCCCAGCTCAACATGGTGATTCTCCTTACGCTTCTGTTTAGAGGTGCTGCGTTTCCCGGCGCATCGGCTGCGGCGGAATTTTTGCCTAGAACACCCAACGCTCTTGATGACGTGTCTCACCCACAGGCCCGGCCTGGTCGACATCCAACATGCGCATTGGGGTGCTATCGGCCTGACCGCTGCTGACAGCGCTGAAATGGGTTTGGGTTGGATGCAAAATCAACGGGCCTGACGCTTCTGGCTGCTGACTCTGCTCCCAGCGCAGAAACTGTTGGCCGCCGATCAGAGTGATCAATAGCGCCAGCACAGCAAACAGTCCTTGCTGGATATGTACAGGCGAGAGGTGCAGGTGGGCGGCACGTTGACGGTTCATCCTGGAGCTCCTACCACTCGGGTCGGTATTCGATAGCGGGCGTTTGTTTTTGAATGCCCTGGTCAACTAGACGATTGCAGCCTGCATGCCAGCTTTTATTCGAATTAATAAACTTGAATATCAATGACTTATGATCATCAAAAGAATCACTTCGCACGCATCCTGCACGATGCCTCTTGTGCGATCGTGCGTATTGCACGATTGATTTGAAGGAAGACGTAAATTTTTTGAATTGAGAGGAGGACGCGGATGTCAGAAATACACGCTAGCCGCTGTCGGAACCCGGCCATCTATTAAAAGGCCGGCTAAATCAGGTGGCTAACCGATACATAGGATGAAAGCTACCCTGCCATGACAGGAATGGCTCAGAATCAATCATGCAACTTGCCCGATTTCTCCGGGACTAAATAAAGATTATTCATTAAGGAGCGTAGGAAAATGGAATCAGCCACTGAGCATCAAGGCCGCATTCTGCTGGTGGACGATGAGTCAGCCATCCTGCGTACTTTCCGATACTGCCTTGAAGACGAAGGCTACAGCGTGGCCACCGCCACCAGTGCCGCGCAGGCAGAAGCCCTATTGCAGCGGCAGGTCTTCGACCTGTGCTTCCTCGATTTGCGCCTGGGCGAAGACAACGGCCTCGATGTGCTGGCCCAGATGCGCATCCAGGCACCCTGGATGCGGGTGGTGATCGTCACGGCGCATTCTGCTGTCGACACGGCGGTTGATGCGATTCAGGCCGGTGCCGCCGACTATCTGGTCAAACCGTGCAGCCCCGATCAATTGCGCCTGGCAACCGCCAAGCAACTGGAAGTGCGACAACTGTCGGCGCGACTGGAAGCCCTGGAAGGTGAAGTGCGCAAGCCCAAGGATGGCCTGGACTCCCACAGCCCGGCCATGAAAGTGGTACTCGAAACCGCCCGCCAGGTTGCCACGACTGATGCCAACATCCTGATTCTTGGTGAGTCCGGTACCGGCAAGGGCGAGCTGTCCCAGGCCATCCACGGCTGGAGCAAGCGCGCCAAAAAATCCTGCGTCACAATCAACTGCCCGTCGCTGACCGCCGAACTCATGGAAAGCGAGCTTTTCGGCCACAGCCGCGGCGCCTTCACCGGTGCCAGCGAAAGTACCCTGGGGCGGGTCAACCAGGCTGATGGCGGCACGCTATTTCTCGACGAGATCGGCGACTTTCCCCTGACTTTGCAGCCGAAGTTGCTGCGTTTCATTCAGGACAAGGAATATGAGCGCGTCGGTGATGCGGTGACCCGCCGCGCCGATGTGCGCATCCTCGCGGCCACCAACCTCAACCTTGAGGACATGGTCCGCGACGGTCGTTTCCGTGAAGACCTGCTCTATCGCCTGAACGTCATTACCTTGCACCTGCCACCGCTACGCGAACGCCGCGAAGATATTCTCAACCTCGCCGATCGCTTCCTGGCGCGCTTCGTCAAGGAATACGCCCGTCCGGCACGCGCTTTCAGTGACGAAGCCCGGGAAGCGCTGCTGTGCTATCGCTGGCCAGGCAACATCCGCGAGCTGCGCAACGTGATCGAGCGCGCGAGCATCATCTGTCCGCAGGAGCGGGTCGAGATCAGTCATCTGGGGATGGCCGAAACCCCGGTCAACAATGCACCGCGTATCGGCGCGGCATTGAGCCTGGATGAACTTGAAAAAGCCCATATCGGCGCGGTCCTCGCCACTGCCGACACGCTGGACCAAGCGGCCAAAACCCTGGGCATCGACGCCTCGACGCTGTACCGCAAGCGCAAGCAGTACAACTTGTGAGCAATGGCCGATGAAACTGGCGATGAATCTGCGGACCCGGCTTTTCCTGAGCATCTCCGCACTGATCACCGTCGCATTGCTCGGGCTCTTGCTCGGGCTGGTCAGCGTGATGCAGATGGCCGGCAGCCAGGAAATACTCATCCGCAGCAACTTCGTCACTCTGGACCTTGGTCTCAAGCTGCGTCAGACCCTGGGTGATCAACTGATCATCATGCTCAGTGAGAAGCCTGACTCCGCCGCTTTCGCTGCCTCCAAGCAGCATTACTTCGAATTGCTCGAACAAGGCATTGCCCAGGAACCGGCGGAAACGGGTAGCGAATACGGTTTCAGAAAAGCCAAGGCCGACTACGAGCGCTTTATCCAGGCTTATGAAACGTCCCCGGACCCGTCGAAGGTACTCAGCAGCAACGACAACCTGACGGAAAAATTCAATTCGCTGCGCAATGGCCTGATTGCCGAGCACAAACGAGCACTGGACAACATCAACGATACCGAGCGCCAAGCCCGGGAGCGCGCCCTGTTGATTGCCGGGTTACTTGGCCTGGTTGGGCTGGCGGTGCTGATCATCGGCTTCGTGACCGCACAGGCCATTGCCCGGCGGTTCGGCGAGCCCATCGAGGCCTTGGCCAAGGCGGCGGACAACATTGGCCAAGGCAACTTCGATGTCACCCTGCCGATCTCTTCGGCGGTGGAGCTGAACCAGCTGACCCGGCGTTTCGGCATCATGGCCCAGGCGCTGCGTGAACATCAGGCCACCAACGTCGATGAGTTGCTGGCCGGCCAGCAACGATTGCAGGCCGTGCTCGACAGCATCGACGACGGACTGCTGATGATCGACCGCCAGGGCCAACTGGAACACCTTAACCCTGTGGCCCAGCGTCAGTTGGGCTGGGAGTCCGATCGGCTGGGCCAAGGCCTGGGCACGGCACTGGAGCGCCCCGAACTCGATGAGCAGCTGCAACTGGTGCTGCGCGGCGGCACGCTGGAGCGGGCGCCGGAAGACTTGAGCATCGAAATCGACGGCGAGTCGCGACTGCTGACTTATAGCCTGACCCCGGTCAGCCATACCCAGGGCCATATCCTCGGTGCCGTGATGGTGCTGCATGACGTCACGGAACAGCGTGCCTTCGAACGGGTACGCAGTGAGTTTGTATTACGCGCCTCCCATGAATTGCGCACGCCAGTCACCGGCATGCACATGGCGTTCGGATTGTTCCGCGAGCGTGCGCACTTCGCCCCGGACTCCCGGGAAGCCGACCTGCTCGATACCGTGAATGAAGAGATGCAGCGACTGATGCAGTTGATCAATGACCTGCTGAATTTCTCGCGCTACCAGAACGGTTTGCAGAAACTCACCCTGGCGCCGTGTTCCATCGAGGCGTTGCTGGAACAGGCTCAGTCACGCTTTGCCACATCGGCCGAAGAGAAGGAAATCAGTCTGCTGGTGGAAGTGCAGGGGCCTTTGCCGCGATTGCAGGCCGACCAGCCACAACTGGACCGGGTACTCGATAACTTGCTCGACAACGCCTTGCGTCACACCGGTTCAGGCGGGCGGATACGCCTGCACGCCCGGCGCCACGGCGATCGGGTCATCATCAGTGTCGAGGACAATGGCGAAGGCATTGCCTACGGCCAGCAGGGGCGGATCTTCGAGCCGTTCGTCCAGGTCGGACGCAAGAAGGGCGGAGCCGGACTCGGTCTGGCCTTGTGCAAGGAAATCGTGCAATTACATGGCGGGCGGATGGGCGTCTATTCACGGCCGGGGCAGGGTACTCAGTTCTACATGGCGCTGACCGTTTAGCTCGCGCTCACGCCTCGTCATCCAGGCGCCGGCCGGCCAGGCGTCGCCCGCGGGTTATCAATTCGATGAACTGAACCGCGCTCAATGCATGGGCGAACAGCCAGCCCTGGCCGAACTTCACGCCTTCACTGCTCAGGAATTCGGCCTGGGCTTCATGTTCAATGCCCTCGGCAATCACCTTCAGGTGCAGCGACTGGGCCATGTGAATGATGTGTGGGGCCACACCGCTGCTGGCGGCGTCATGGCCCAATGCATCAATGAACGCCTTGTCGATTTTCAGGCAATCCACTGGCAGGGTCTGCAAATAGGCGAGGCTGCAATAGCCGGTGCCAAAGTCATCGATCAACACCTGGTGCCCGACATCTCGCAGCGATTGCAGGTTTTCCCTGGCCACCACCACATCGACCAGCCCGCGCTCGGTGACCTCAAAGGCAATTTGCCGCGCAGCGACGCGGTGCAGGGTCAGCAGCCGCGCCATCACCTGGCCGATTCGCGGCACCGTCACATCGCACGCCGCGAGATTGACCGAGATGTACAGTTGCGGGTTGGCACGCAGCAACTGGCCGAGTTGCTCGAGCAGGCGTTGCAGGACAAAGTCCGTCATCTGGCGAATCTGCCCGGTGTTCTCCGCCATCGGAATGAACAGGTCGGGACTGGTCAGGGTACCGTCCGGCCTGCGCCATCGCAGCAGCGCTTCAGCCCCGACACAGTTGCGGCTATCGAGGTCGAAGATCGGTTGATACAGCACCTGCAACTCGCCACGGCTAATTGCGCCGGTCAATTCGGCGTCCAGTGACTGCCGCTGGCACACCAGCAGATACACCAGGAACCCAACGCATATACCCAGCGCGAGGCTGGCCGGCACCAGCCACCACCACACCACCGGGATATGCATGCCGGTACGCGGGCTGATCAACACCAATTGATATTCCGGGTTATCGGTGGGCATGCGGTATATCAGGCGTGTCTGGGTGATCTGTAGCTCATCACGGCTGCTCTGTGGCCAGGCTTCGACCGGCGGCCATATCTGAGAAGCACCCAGCACCGGAATCGCGCGCGTACCATGATCAAGGACTACCAAAAGGCTGCTGCCCGGCGACAGGTCGACCATGTCGGTCAAATGCCCGCGAGAGGTCGCGACCCGGAAATTCCCGCGCCCGAGCATCAACGCGGCGCGGTTTTCATCGGGTTCGGTGGTGGTGTTGAGCCAATAGCTGTAAGTCGGGCCTTTGATGTCTGGCGATCGACTCAGCGACAGCCCTTCCTGGCGAGGGCGATTGGAGCAGATTCGCGAGGAATCCATGTAGGCGGCTTCGTAGACGAAACGATAATTGAACGTGACCTGTTGCAAGGTTGCGATCATTTCAGCATCGCAGCCGCGCAATGGTTGTGCTTCAAGGTCGTCGAGGCTTTCACGCAGTTGCCCGAAGAGCTGTTCCAGGCGGGCGAGGAAGCGTTCACCCTGGGCATTCATTTCTTCGCTTTCGTTTTGTTCGACCTGGTGTACGGCGACGAACAGACTTCCGGTCATCAACAACGTAGCGCTCAAGACAGCAGCCAGCAGCCCCAAGAACCAGGGGCGATGGAACCAACTGTGGAAGGTCTCTCGAGCAGCATTCATTGCGTAATATCCGAAGGATTACCAATGAGTTATAGCTGCTGATTGGAAAAAAGCCCTGACCGTCGGGCGGCCGTCATTATTTTGTCTGGTTCAACACCAGAAGCAGCGCTGCAGTTTGTGCATCCGGAGTGCCATCGAAGCGCGCCGGGCGGAAATGCATCTGGAATGCCGCTATCACATGGCGTGTCGCGACATCGAGCTCGCCGGTTTGTGGCGAGGCATAACCCAGATGGGCCAATTGCGCCTGAAACCAGCTGATGCTCGGCAACTGTTCGGCGAACTGCACCTGCTGTCGCGCCACCGCCTGTTCGTTCGGCCAGATACCCAGGCCTTCGGCAGCCAGGCGCTTCCAGGGGAACAGCGGCCCCGGGTCCAGCTTGCGCAACGGCGCAATATCGCTATGACCGATGATGTCGCGAGGCTTGATGCCCTGACGCTTGCTGATGTCCTTGAGCAGGACGATCAAGGACTGGACCTGATCTTCGCTGTAGGGATACCACACGCGCCCGGCTGGAGTGTCCTTGAAACCAGGGTTGACGATTTCGATACCGATGGAACTGGAGTTCAGCCAGGTCCGGCCATTCCATTCGCTCTCTCCGGCGTGCCAGGCCCGCTGGTTTTCATCCATCAGCTTGTAGATGGTGGCGCCCTTGTCATCACCGATCAGGTAATGGCTGCTGACTTCGCCGCGGGTCAGCAGTTGCAACGAACGCTCCAGCGAAGCATTGGTGTAATGCACCACCACGAACTGCACACGGCTGTCGTAATTGGCTGAAGGATGGCTGGTGTCAAAACGCGGACCGCTGGCGCAGCCGGCCAGCAGGATCAGTGACACGATCAGGGCAAAATATTTCATAGCGAAAGCAGTACGCATAAGACAGTAATGCAACAGTGTAACGTAATGCCTGGCGGGCTGGCTGCATTCAAACAAAATGGAACAATTGACGATCAGCCCGGTTCGACCCGGTTGCGTCCGGCATTTTTTGCGCGGTACAACGCCTGATCGGCTCTTTTAAGCACTTGATCGCCGTGCTCACCCGGCCTGAACGCAGACATTCCGATCGACACGGTGATGGTCACCGGTTCTCCCTTGAAGTGAAACGGACAGGCCTCAATGGAGGCACGCAAGCTTTCCAGCAATTTCAGCCCCGCCGACGGCACCGTGGATGGCATTAACAGCACAAACTCTTCACCGCCAAACCGGGCAATGAAATCCGTTCCGCGCAGACGCTTGCGCAATACGCTGGCAATGATCTTCAGCACTTTGTCGCCGGCCAGGTGCCCGTAGTTATCGTTGATGCGCTTGAAATGATCGAGGTCGAGCATGGCCAGCAGCAGCGTATTGCCATGTTGCTGCCATTGTTTGACTTCATGATCCAGGCGCTCGCTCCAGGCCGCGCGGTTGGGCAGGCCGGTCAACGGGTCGACCAATGCCTTCTGCCGTTGCTCTTCAAGGTGCTCGCGATAGCCCTGGGCCTCCTGCTCCATATGGGCGACCCGTTCGGCCAGGCTGTAAAGGCGCGCAGCGACCTCTTGCTCGCGCTCATCGCGCTGTTTCTGGTGCTGGTCCATGGTGCCCAGCAAACCTTCGAGATGGTTTTCCAGAACGTGCTTGAGATCTTCCAGGTCCGCGGCTTCCTGCATGCTGCTTTGCAGACCATCGACCTGTTCGCGGATCTGCGTGTCCATCTGCCGCGCAGCCGAGCGGTTGTCGGCGTGCCCTGCGGTAGCGGCCTGCAAGTTGCTCTGGAATGATTCGAGGCGCTCGTTCAGTCGTTGCAGATAGGCTTCGAACTCATGCTGACCACTGTCGGTGATAGCCAGCATCAAGGTGGCGAAGTCGTCGAGAATCGGCAGCAATTCGTACCAATTCAGACCGTTTTTCAGACGATCGCGCATCGATTCGGCTTGCGGGCGATGACGCTCGGGCAATGTCAGGTCTTCGAGCAGCCCCAGCAGTGTGTCTTCGATGTGGCTGGCCACCGAGCTGTAGGAGGGCTCGGGGGAATCCGGGAGTGCATAGAGAATGTCGTGTTCGGGTTGCGGCTGGTCGACGACGGCCACGTCCTCCGTCGGAGTCGCAGGCAAGCTATCCGGCGATGCTTGCGCGGTCAGCTCGTCGGGGTTTGCTTGCGACTCAAGAGGCGCTTCGATGGTGTCCAGGGCCGGCTTGTCGGTCGATTCGATTTCTGCGGCGGCTGCATTGGCTGGTTGGGGCTCCGCAGCCGCAGGTGCGAATGCCACGACTGCCGGAGCAGGCGATGCGACGGCAGGCTCGGACTTGTCTTCAACTCGCTCAACTGTAGGCGCCTCGCAGACTACCGGCTCAACCACGACCTGGGCCGGCTCGATAATCGCCGCCCGGCTCTCGGCTACAGGGGCAGCCGGCGCGGGGGTAGTAGCCGTTGCTGCCAGCGCCTCCTCTGCTTCGCGAGCGCCAAACAATCGCTGGAGCAAGCCTGGCCGACCGGGCTCCGCCGGAGTCTCCAGCTGGCTCAGGGCCTTGCCTTGCAAACCACTCAGCTCGCTGAGCAACAACGGTATCTCACGCGCCTGGCTGACCCGCGCATCCAGTTGCTTGGCGAAATTCTTGAGGGGCCGGCTCACATCCCGTGGCAGCGGCAATGTTTGCAGTTGAGTGACCAGTGCAGATAGGGCGGCACTGGTCTGGTTGACCCGGGTTTCCCGACGTTGCTCGGAGTCGAGCACGGCTTTTTCCAGGCGTGGAATCAGCGCGGCCAGGCCGGCGTCCATGTCGTCGGTACGCACGACCTCGCGCATTTCCTTCATGCATTGGTCAACGGCGCGGTCAGTCCCTTCCGCCGCCAGGGTGCTGCGCACCAGCCCACGGCGCAGCAAGTCGAGCCGCGCGTCCCAGCGACGTTCGAGCTTTTCCTGTTGTTCAATGCTTTTGAGGTATTTTTCTTTCCAGCGCTGTACTTCGTCGCTCATTCATGGGATCCGCGAGGGGCAGGACTCAACGCGGGCAATGCATCGGCCGTGAGCGAACCCGGCAGACGAATCTCCACCGCGACCGGCAGGTGATCGGAAATGGGCTGCGCCAGCACCTCGACCTTTTCCAGGGTCAGGCTCGGGCTCAGCAGGATATGGTCCAGGCAGCGCTGTGGGCGCCAGCTGGGGAACGTTGCTTCCAGTTGCGGCGCAAGCAGGCCGAGGTCACGCAACGGGGAGTGTTGCAGCAGGTCACTGGCATGGGTGTTCATGTCGCCCATCAGCACCTGATGTTTGTAACCGCCAATCAACTCGCGGATGTAAGCCAGTTGCAGGCTGCGCGCCCGAGCGCCCAGCGCCAGGTGCATCATGACCACCACCAACGCTTCCGGGCCTTCGCCGAACCGTACCAAGATGGCCCCGCGCCCCTTTGGCCCCGGCAACGGATGATCTTCAATGGCCCACGGACGCAATCGGCTGAGCACGCCATTGCTGTGCTGGGCCAGGCGACCAAGATTGCGGTTGAGTTGTTGATACCAGTAGGGAAAGGCGCCGAGCTGGGCCAGGTGTTCGACCTGATTGACGTAGCCTGAGCGCAGGCTGCCGCCATCGGCTTCCTGCAGGGCAACCAGATCGAAGTCGCCGAGCAGGTTGCCGATTTTCTGCAGATTGTCGGCACGCCCGGTGTGCGGCAGCAGATGCTGCCAGCCCCGGGTCAGGTAATGCCGATAGCGCTCGGTACTGATGCCGACCTGGATATTGAAACTGAGCAAGCGCAGACGACTGTCTGCGGGCAGGCCCGTGGACTCCAGATGATGCTCGTTGACCCGCGGGTCATGCAGGCCAACGATGCGTTCAGTACCCCATCGGCGCATGGCAGTGACTGCCCTTAGTTGGCGGCAGCCTTGTTAGCCGCTCGCTCTTTGTCGATCAGTTTGTCGGCCAGTTGCAGGGCCTGTTCGGCACCGCCAGCAGAGCCCACGTCAAAGCGGTATTTGCCGTTGACGATCATGGTTGGAACGCCGGAGATTTCATACTTCTTGGCCAGTTCACGAGCCTTGACGATCTGACCCTTGATAGCGAAAGAGTCGAAAGTCGCGAGGAATTTGTCCTTGTCCACGCCTTGGGTAGCGAGGAAGTCGGCCATGTCGTTCTTGTCGGTCAGTTTCTTGTGTTCTTTTTGAATCGCATTGAACACTGCGGCGTGAACGTTGTGCTCGACACCCATGGCTTCAAGCGTCAGGAACATCTGGCCGTGAGCATCCCACGGGCCGCCGAACATGGCTGGAATGCGCACGAAGTTCACGTCCGAAGGCAGCTTCTCGACCCACGGATTGATCACTGGCTCGAAGGCATAGCAATGCGGGCAGCCGTACCAGAACAGCTCCACCACTTCGATCTTGCCAGGCACGGCGACCGGAACCGGGTTGCTCAGTTCGACGTAAGGGGCGGCTGGGGCTTCGGCGGCCTGGGCAGTCATGCCGAACAGGCTGGCAGCGGCAAAAACGGCGCTGATGATCAGATTACGCATGCTTCACTCCTGGACAAATTTTTTCGCCTCGCGCGACCTGTTATCAGACAGGTCCTGGCGGGCTTGAGTTCTGTAGTGTAACGGCAGCGGCCACAAAAAAGGGCGGCCAAAGCCACCCTTTTTATACTGGTTGCAACGGATTAATCGAGCGTTAACGTTGCAGGCGACAAGCCCCCCATTCAACGCCCGATCCGCCGGCCTTAGTGCAGCCCTTGAATGTAGCTGGACACTGCGGCGATATCTTCGTCGCTCAGTCGTTTGGCGATGGTTTGCATAGTCTTGGCATCGCCATCGTTGGTGCGGCCACCTTCTTCCTTGCGGAAGTCGGTCAGTTGCTTGGCGACGTATTGAGCGTGCTGGCCCCCGAGGTGCGGGAAACCGGCGGCTGCGTTGCCGGCGCCGTTCGGCGAGTGGCAACCGGTGCAGGATGGCAGGCCCTTGGCCAGGTCACCGCCACGGAACAGGGCTTCACCGCGAGCGACGATTTTCGGATCGGCGGCGCCGACGCTGCCTTTCTGGCTGGCGAAGTAGGCGGCGATGTCCGCCAGGTCCTGATCGCTCAGGTTGGTCAGCAGGCCGGTCATTTCCAGAACGGTGCGCTTGCCCGACTTGATGTCGTGCAATTGCTTGGTCAGGTAGCGTTCACCCTGACCCGCCAGTTTTGGAAAGTTTGGCGCCATGCTGTTGCCATCCGGGCCGTGGCAGGCGCCACAGACGGCGGCTTTGGCCTGGCCGGCCTTTGCATCACCCGGTTGTACTGCCTCACCTGCAGCATGGGCCATGCCGGAGATGCCCACGGTCAACAGCAGACTCACGATCAATTTCTTCATCAGCTAATCCAACTACGGCTAAGGGTTAAGAGTTATGGACCGGGCTTACTCGCTCATCCAAAGGATGATGACTTGGTAATCCTCGGCACTGCAGTCCATGCACAAACCACGCGGCGGCATCGCCTTGAAACCCTGGGTCACGTGTTGCACCAGCGTCTCCATACCTTTCGCCAACCTCGGCGTCCAAGCTTCCTGATCGCCCTTTTTCGGCGCCGTTGGGAGTTGGCCAGAATGACAGGCACCACAAACACGGTTGTACACAGCTTCCGGATCCTGTGTAGCCTGAGCGCTGTAAAGCGGCATCAAGACACCGGCAGCTAGCAGCCATTTCGTCATAAAACGACCTTTTCAGGGTTGAGAGCGTGCTGCGTTCTAGTGCGCAATCAAGGTCTGTCGCTCTCGTGAACTTCATCCTACGCTGGGACAAAGCGCACACAAAATCTGCGGCATTATATACTGGCGTCACTGAAACGGAAGCGACACTGCTTGCCACACCCATTCCTGGCGCCGCCCACATCGGAAATCCCATGCAACTCAAGAATCCCATCCTCGGTCTGTGCCAACAGTCCACCTTCATGCTCAGCGCCGCCAAAGTCGACCAATGTCCGGATGACGAGGGCTTCGAAGTTGCCTTCGCCGGGCGTTCCAACGCCGGCAAGTCGAGTGCTTTGAACACCCTGACCCACGCCAGCCTGGCGCGAACCTCGAAAACCCCGGGTCGCACGCAACTGTTGAATTTCTTCAAGCTAGACGATGAACGCCGTCTGGTCGACCTTCCGGGCTACGGTTATGCAAAAGTACCGATCCCGCTCAAGCAACACTGGCAGCGTCACCTCGAGGCGTACCTGGGTGGACGCGAGAGTTTGAAAGGTCTGATCCTGATGATGGACATCCGCCATCCGATGACCGATTTCGACCTGCTGATGCTCGACTGGGCCGTGGCTGCCGGCATGCCGATGCACATTCTGCTGACCAAGGCGGACAAGCTGACCTATGGCGCAGCCAAGAACACGCTGCTCAAGGTTCAGGCAGAAATCCGCAAGGGCTGGGGCGATAGCGTGTCGATCCAGCTGTTCTCGGCCCCCAAGCGCATGGGCCTGGAAGACGCCTACACCGTGCTGGCAGGCTGGATGGAGCTGGCGGACAAGGGTGCCGAGGTAGCAGCCCAGTAAGCAGCGAAAGCTGCCTGGGACGCCCCGGGCAGCTTTCTGCGGGCAAAAAAAACCCCGGACTTCATATGGGGAGGGAGAAGTTCCGGGGTTCAAGTTCTAGACCGCTAGGGCGGGGTCCAGATATCTGCCAACACTTAACACAACATAGGAGCATCGAAGGGCTTCACCAGCCATTCAGTTACTCTGAGTGGTGGCTGCAAGATTAGTTCAGATTTTTTTCAAATCGCTTTGGAATAAATATAATAGCCTTCCGGACTAAGCTGTTTGCGCCCTTCCGCCGCGGCACTAT
The DNA here is from genome assembly GCF_019956575.1 of Pseudomonas sp. A-R-19. Lineage (NCBI taxonomy): Bacteria > Pseudomonadati > Pseudomonadota > Gammaproteobacteria > Pseudomonadales > Pseudomonadaceae > Pseudomonas > Pseudomonas sp. A-R-19. The sequence continues at coordinate 13,293 of NZ_JAHBDR010000072.1, read as the reverse complement.
GCCGCAGCAGAACACGACAATTTTCTGTAGAAGCGAGCTTGCTCGCGATGGAATATCAGTCGAAATCGATGTATCTGACACTCCATCGCGAGCAAGCTCGCTCCCACAAGAAGGCTCAGTGAGCCTCATCCCAGTTATTTCCAACACCCACTTCGACCAGTAACGGAACATCCAGTTTCGCCGCCTCGCTCATGTGCACGCGAATTTCATCGCGAACCTTGTCGACCAGATCTTCACGCACCTCAAGCACCAGTTCATCGTGCACCTGCAAGATGACTTTGGCGTCCAGGCCAGAGGCGGTCAACCAGTTATCCACCGCAACCATGGCTTTCTTGATGATGTCCGCAGCAGTGCCTTGCATCGGCGCGTTGATTGCCGTTCGCTCGGCGGCGGCGCGCTCTTGCGGCTTGTTGGAGTTGATGTCCGGCAGGTAAAGGCGACGACCGAAGAACGTCTCGACATAACCTTGCTCGGCGGCCTGGGCACGCGTGCGGTCCATGTACTGGCGAACGCCGGGGTATCGGGCGAAGTAGGTATCGATATAGGCCTTGGCAGTCTTGGTGTCGACGCCGATGTCCTTGCCGAGCTTCTGCGCGCCCATGCCGTAGATCAAGCCGAAGTTGATCGCCTTGGCGCTGCGGCGCTGGTTGGAGGTCACGTCGGCCAGTTCGACCTTGAACACTTCGGCGGCGGTCGCGGTGTGTACGTCCAGATTGTGGCGGAAGGCGTTCATCAGCCCTTCATCCCGGGACAGGTGCGCCATGATCCGCAGTTCGATCTGCGAGTAGTCCGCCGCCAGCAATTTGTAACCGGCCGGGGCCACGAAGGCCTGGCGGATGCGACGCCCTTCGGCGGTGCGCACCGGAATGTTCTGTAGGTTCGGATCGCTGGAGGACAGCCGCCCGGTGGACGCTACCGCCTGGTGATACGAGGTATGGATCCGCCCGGTACGCGGGTTGATCTGCTCCGGCAGACGGTCGGTGTAGGTGCTTTTCAGCTTGCTCATGGAGCGGTATTCCATGAGCACTTTCGGCAGTCGATAATCGTCTTCCGCCAGCTTGGCCAGCACTTCTTCGGCGGTGGATGGCTGACCCTTGGCGGTTTTCTTCAATACCGGCAGGCCGAGCTTCTCGTAAAGAATCACGCCCAGTTGCTTGGGCGAACCGAGGTTGAACTCCTCGCCGGCAATCTCGAAGGCTTCACGCTCCAGCGCCACCATCTTGTCGCCCAGTTCGATGCTTTGCACGCCCAGCAAGGCGGCATCGACGAAGGCGCCCTGGCGCTCGATACGCGCCAATACCGGCACCAACGGGATTTCAATGTCGGTCAGCACGCTGGCCAGGCTCGGAATAGCCGAGAGCTTTTCGAACAGGGTCTGGTGCAGGCGCAAGGTGATATCCGCATCTTCGGCGGCATAAGGCCCGGCCTGCTCCAGGGCGATCTGGTCGAACGTCAGCTGTTTCACGCCTTTGCCGGCGATGTCCTGGAAGCTCACCGTGGTGTGATCCAGATACTTCTGTGCCAGGCTGTCCATGTCATGGCGCGTGGCCGTGGAGTTGAGCACGTAGGACTCGAGCATGGTGTCGAAGGCAATGCCGCGCACGGTGATGCCGTTGGCCTGATCGCCACCGATGGCACAGTTGGCCAGGATGTTCATGTCGAACTTGGCGTGCTGGCCGACCTTGAGCTTGTTTGGGTCTTCCAGAATTGGCTTGAGCGCACGCAGAACCGTGTCGCGATCCAGTTGCTGCGGCACGCCGATGTAGGAATGGGTCAATGGGATGTAGGCCGCCTCATTGGCCTGAACCGCGAATGACAAGCCCACCAGTTGCGCTTGCTGCGCGTCGATGCCGGTGGTTTCAGTGTCGAAGGCAAACAGCTTGGCGTTGTTCAGTTTTTCCAGCCAGGCATCGAACCGCGCCTGATCGAGGATGGTTTCATAGGCGGCTTCAGCAGCGACGGCCGGTACTTCAGGCTCTGGTTCGCTGAACAGATCGGCGGCCGGTGCAGGCTCGGCGGCAGCGCTCAGTTCCAGGCGCTTGGCGTCGCGATCAAGGTCGTTCAGCCAGCTCTTGAATTCCAGCAGGGTGTACAGCTCGTAGAGTTTGGCCGGGTCCTCAGGACCCATTTGCAAGTCGTCGAGCCCAACGTCCAGCGGCACGTCGACCTTGATGGTCGCCAGTTGATAGGAAAGGAAAGCCATTTCCTTGTGCTCTTCGAGCTTGGCCGGCAGGGTCTTGGCGCCGCGGATCGGCAAAGTCGGCACGATGTCGAGCTGTGCATAGAGCTCGGTCAGGCCGCCGTTCACACCGACCAGCAGGCCAGAAGCTGTCTTCGGGCCGATACCCGGAACGCCCGGAATGTTGTCGGAAGAATCGCCCATGAGCGCCAGATAATCGATGATCTGCTCCGGAGCGACGCCGAATTTCTCCTTCACGCCCTCCACGTCCATGCTGCTACCGGTCATGGTATTGACCAAGGTAATGTGACCGTCGACCAGTTGCGCCATGTCCTTGTCGCCGGTGGAGATGATCACCGGACGATCCGCTGCCGCGCTGCTGCGGGCCAGGGTGCCGATCACGTCATCGGCCTCGACACCTTCGACGCACAGCAGCGGGAAGCCCAGGGCGATCACGCTCTGGTGCAGCGGCTCGATCTGCACGCGCATGTCGTCAGGCATGCTCGGTCGGTTGGCTTTGTATTCGGCGTACATGTCATCGCGAAAAGTCCCACCCTTGGCGTCGAACACCACGGCGAACGGACTATGCGGATATTGCTTGCGCAGGCTCTTGAGCATGTTCAATACGCCCTTGACCGCACCGGTCGGCAGGCCTTTGGACGTGGTCAGCGGCGGCAGCGCGTGAAAGGCGCGATACAGGTAAGAAGAACCGTCCACCAGGACGAGGGGGGCTTGGCTCATGAGCAGGATCAACCTTTTCGGCGGGTCCGGCGCTAGAATAGCGGGACCGTTGACGACAAAGGGACAAGGTTATCATGCGCACACTAAATCGCCTGTTGCTGGCTGGCTTGTTTGCAATCACACCACTGGCCGTCATGGCGGCGGACGATGCGCCGACACCCGAGCCGGAAGTCACGATCCACACGGAAGGGGACAAGGTCATTCAGGAATACCGCCAAAACGGCTTCCTGTATGCGATCAAAGTCACGCCCAAAGGCGGCAAGCCGTATTTTCTGGTGCGCGCGGATGGCTCGGAGGGAAACTTCATCCGCTCCGACTACCCGGATATGCTGATTCCGGCGTGGGAAATTTTTAAGTGGTAAGTCGTCCCTAACTTTAATCGGCGCTGGCTCAACAGCGGCGCCCGTATTGGCAGTTTAAACATGTCTGTGTTCACCCCCCTGGCTCGGCCCGAGCTGGAAGCTTTTCTTGCCCCTTATGGCCTCGGCCGCCTGCTTGATTTCCAGGGGATTGCCGCCGGTAGCGAAAACACCAATTTCTTTATCAGCCTGGAACAGGGCGAGTTTGTCCTGACCCTGGTCGAGCGCGGTCCGGTTCAGGAAATGCCGTTCTTCATCGAACTGCTCGACGTGCTGCACGGCGCCGACCTGCCGGTGCCTTACGCCATTCGCACCACCGACGGCGTGGCCCTGCGCGAACTCGCGGGCAAACCTGCGTTGCTGCAACCGCGTCTGGCCGGCAAGCACATCAAGCAAGCCAACGCGCAACATTGCGCGCAGGTCGGTGAGTTGCTCGGCCACCTGCACCTGGCGACCCAGGCCAACATGATCAAGCGCAAAACCGATCGCGGCCTGGACTGGATGCTGGAAGAGGGCACGCAGTTTTTGTCGCACCTCGGTGCCGAACAGAAAGACCTGCTGCAACGGGCGCTGGAAGAAATCACCCGGCAGAAAGAAAAAATCCTGGCACTGCCACGAGCGAATATTCACGCCGATCTGTTCCGCGACAACGCGATGTTCGAAGGCACGCACCTGACCGGGCTGATCGACTTCTACAACGCCTGCTCCGGGCCGATGCTCTACGACGTGGCGATTGCCTTGAACGACTGGTGCTCGGACGACGATGGCGTGATCGATGGACCGCGAGCGCGGGCCTTGCTGGGCGCTTATGCGGCCTTGCGACCGTTCACCGCCGCCGAAGCCGAGTTGTGGCCGACCATGCTGCGGGTGGCTTGCGTACGGTTCTGGTTGTCACGCTTGATCGCGGCGGAGTCGTTCGCCGGGCAGGACGTGTTGATTCACGATCCGATGGAGTTCCAGCTGCGCCTGGCGCAGCGGCAGACAGTCAGCACTCTGCTGCCTTTCGCCCTTTAACTCTAAATTGTGCAGCACATTTGTAGGAGCCGGCTTGCCGGCGATGACGCTCTTCAGGACGCCATCGCTGGCAAGCCAGCTCCTACAAATACCGTGCGCGGCAATTACAAAGACTCCAGGCACCCTGCCAGATCATTCCCCAGCTTCTCCAGCACCTGCTCATAGCCCTGAGCAGTCGCCGGTGTGTACCCGCCCAGCGCATCCAGCTCAGCCAGTTTTACCGGCAAACCCGCCACCAGGGTTTCCGCCAGGCGTGGACGCAGCGGTGGCTCGCTGAACACGCAAGTCTTGCCGACTTCCTGCAAGCGCGCACGCATCGCCGCGACATGCTGGGCACCGGGTTGTACTTCGGCCGCGACGCTGAACACACCCACGTGCTTGAGGCCGTAGGCGTCTTCGAAGTAGTCGAAAGCTTCGTGGAACACGAAGTAAGGCTTGCCCTGAACATCGGCAAGGCGCTTCTTCAGGCGCGCATCCAATGCATCCAGCCGCTCGTCGAAGGCTTTCAGGTTGCTCTGGTAGCGCGTGGCATTGTCAGGATCGGCGGCACTCAGGTCAGCCGCGATTTTCGTGGCGATGACCCGGGCGTTGATCGGCGACAGCCACAGGTGCGCATCCAGGCTGCCCGGACGGTGATCGTGGTCGTGGTCGTCGGCTTCTTCGGCGTGAGAGTGGCTATCTTCGGCGAAACGGCGCAGTTTCATCCCTGGCAAATCCTGCACGGCGACGCTGGGCAACGCACGACCATTGAGCACGCGCGGCAGGAAACCTTCCATGTCCGGGCCAATCCAGTACAACAGGTCCACCGATTGCACCTTGCGTACGTCGGAAGGGCGCAGCGCATAGTTATGTGGCGAGGCACCCGGCGGCAGCAAGACCTCGGGAATCGCCACGCCATCCTGCACCGCCGCGGCGATCAACTGCAGTGGCTTGATGCTGGTAAGGACTTTGACTTCGGCCTGCGCCGGACCGATCAGCAGAAAAGTTGCGATAAATGCAACAAAGATAGAAAAAAGTCGGGACACGATGACCACTCGAAGAGGCGAGAACGGGTAACATAATAACGTCTCTCACAAAACTCGTCGCCGCTCATGCTAAAAACACCGATTGCCAGCCGCCCCCACGACCACTCGCATTGCGTTCACAGCGCTTTGTCCGAGGCCGATGCCCTGTGCGCGCGTCAAGGCCTGCGCCTGACCGCATTGCGCCGGCGAGTGCTGGAACTGGTGTGGCAAAGCCACAAGCCCCTGGGTGCCTACGACATTCTCGCGGTCCTCAGCGAGCAGGACGGTCGCCGCGCTGCGCCGCCGACGGTGTACCGCGCGCTGGATTTCCTGCTGGAAAACGGCCTGGTCCATCGAATCTCCTCGCTCAACGCCTTCATCGGCTGCAATCACCCGGAACATGCTCACCAGGGTCAGTTCCTGATCTGCCGTGTGTGCCACGCCGCGATTGAACTTGAGCAAAAATCCATCAGCGACGCGATCATCGCCAGCGCCAGGGATGTCGGGTTTGTCGTCGAAGGCCAGACCGTCGAAGTGGTCGGTCTCTGCTCGGGTTGCCAGGGGGCTTGATGAGCAATGCGCTGATCCGTCTTGAGCAGGTTGCCGTCACGTTCGCCGGGCAACCGGTGCTGGACAACATCGAGCTGAGCGTCGAGCCGGGGCAGATCGTTACCCTGATCGGCCCCAACGGCGCCGGCAAGACAACCCTGGTGCGTGCCGTGCTCGGCCTGTTGAAACCGGACAGCGGCAGCGTCTGGCGCAAGCCGAAACTGCGGGTCGGCTACATGCCGCAAAAACTCCACGTCGATCCAACCCTGCCGTTGTCGGTCCTGCGATTCCTGCGCCTGGTGCCGGGCGTGGACCGTGCGATGGCCTTGTCGGCACTCAAGGAAGTCGGCGCCGAACAGGTGATCGACAGCCCGGTGCAAAGTGTTTCCGGCGGCGAAATGCAACGCGTGTTGCTGGCCCGGGCCTTGCTGCGCGAACCGGAGCTGCTGGTGCTCGACGAGCCGGTACAGGGTGTCGACGTGGCCGGCCAGGCCGAGCTGTACAGCCTGATCACCCGCCTGCGCGACCGTCATGGTTGCGGCGTGCTGATGGTCTCCCACGATTTGCATCTGGTGATGAGCACCACGGACCAGGTGGTTTGCCTCAATCGTCACGTCTGCTGCTCCGGCCATCCCGAGCAGGTCAGCGGCGATCCGGCATTCGTCGAGTTGTTCGGAAAGAACGCACAAAGCCTGGCGATTTATCACCACCATCACGACCACGCCCACGACTTGCATGGCTCGGTGGTCAAGGCGCCCGCGTCGGGCCAACCCCATGTTCACGGAGATAGCTGCAAGCATGGCTGATTTTCTGCTCTACGCCCTGCTTGCAGGCCTGGCCCTGGCCATTGTCGCAGGCCCGCTGGGATCTTTCGTGGTCTGGCGGCGCATGGCCTATTTCGGCGACACCCTGTCCCACGCGGCATTGCTCGGCGTGGCCCTGGGCTTTCTGCTGGATGTCAGCCCGACCGTTGCCGTCACCGTTGGCTGCTTGCTGTTGGCAGTGATGCTGGTGACCTTGCAACAACGTCAGCCATTGGCATCCGACACGCTTTTGGGAATTCTCGCACCCAGCACGCTCTCTCTGGGCCTGGTGGTACTAAGCTTCATGCACGAAGTGCGGATCGACCTGATGGCCTATCTGTTCGGTGACCTGCTGGCGATCAGCCCGACCGATCTGGCCTGGATCCTTGGCGGAAGCACTGCGGTACTGGTCTTGCTGGTTGCGTTGTGGCGCCCATTGCTGGCGATCACGGTGCATGAAGAACTGGCCAGGGTCGAAGGCCTGCCCGTGGCGGGATTGCGCCTGGCCTTGATGCTGTTGATCGCGGTGGTGATTGCCGTGGCGATGAAAATCGTCGGTGTGTTGCTGATCACTTCGTTGCTGATCATCCCGGCCGCTGCGGCACAACGTCACGCCCGCTCGCCGGAGCAGATGGCACTGGGCGCAAGCCTGCTGGGCATACTCGCCGTGTGTGGCGGGCTGGCACTGTCCTGGTTCAAGGACACCCCCGCCGGCCCATCGATTGTGGTCACAGCCGCCGCGCTGTTTCTGCTGAGTTTTGTTCTGCCCCGTCGAGGGGTGTAGACTTGCTCGTTTTTTGCGCAAATAGAGAGTCGCAGGAATGAAGTCGTTCGCCTCCCGTTATCTGCTCCTTGTCGCATTTTCTTTGCTGCTGGGCGCCTGCCAAAGCACGCCACCGGCGGCCACAGAGGCCGCCGATGCGCGGGCCACGGCCATCGTACAACTGGAACAAAACATCGCCAGCGATGAACTGGCCACGGCCGAAGACCAATTGGCCGCCTTGCAAGCCGAATCGCCCAACGATGCATCCCTTGAGCAATACCAGCGGCAACTGGCCGAAGCCTATCTGCGCCGCAGCCAGATCGTGCTGCAAAAGGGTGACGTGGATGCCGCCGCGACCGCCCTCAGTCGTGCCCGCGCATTGATGCCCAAGGCTCCGGCACTGACCGGCGGCGTCAACGGCTCGATCGCCCAGGCGCGCAAGGCCGAGCTGGAAAAAGCCGAAGCCGCCCTCAAGGCTGCCGAAGCCAAGCCAAAAGCCAAGGTCATCGATCTAACGGCTGAAAGCACCACGGTCGCACTGAACATCAACGATATGGGCAAATTGCGTCGCCAACTGGATGCCATCGCCGCCGATGTGGTGAATTTTCAGTGCGATGTAAGCATTCAGGCTCCGCGTACCGATGATTACCCTTGGCTGGCGAACTTGCTGACCAAACGAGTCAAGAAGCTCGATCCTGAGTTTGACCTGAAGCTTGATCGGCAGATTTTGCGCAGTGTTCCGGCGCAGATGGTTTTGAGTCCGCGTAAACCTTAAAAAGCTTCGCGAGCAAGCCCGCTCCCACAGGGGGCTTGCGACAGTCACCGATCCAATGTGGGAGCGGGCTTGCTCGCGAAGGCGTCCTCACTGGCAATACCTGCTCTCAAGCCGGAATCGCCCTGGCCTTCGCCTCCCTGGCCCAAACCCGATGCTGCCCGATCGCCAGCAAAAACGGCTTGATCAACTTCGCATCCGCCCCCACGACCAGCCCCGCATCAACCTCCAGCTTCAACACATCCAGTAACTGCTTCGCCTCGCCCTGCAACGCGATGGCCTTCAGATGCTTGTACGCCTCCAGCAGGTAGTGCAGCGCCACCCCGTCAGTGCTCAGCGCCTTGACCGACGCAGCCCCGCCGGGCACGAACAGCGCATCGAAGGCCACAGACGGCGAGCCTTCCATCGAAGCATCGACCGCCAGGGTTTTGCCATCGGCGGTTTTCACTGGCGCCGAAGTAGGCCCTAACAGCTTCGCGTGGACACCCTCGGCTTTCAGTGCTTTCTTCATGGCATCGATCGAGGCTTTATCGACACCGTTTGCCACCAATATCGCCACTTTTCGCGTCTTGATGTTCTCCGGCAATAAATTCGCCTGGCTCAGCGCAGGCGAATGATCGGGCGAGGTTTTGCGCACCTCGACGGTTCCTCTAGCTGGCGCCGGTAATCCGAGGTTCTGCGCAACACGCCTGGCCAGTTCCAGATCGATATTGGCGAGTATTTCGTTCACTTCCCGGACGCGGATCGCCTCGCGTTCAACCTTGCCCAGCTCAAAACTGTAGGCCGAGATAATGTGCTCCCGTTCATGCTCACTCATGCTGTGGAAAAACAAACGCGCCTGGGAGAAGTGGTCAGCGAACGATTCGCTGCGCTGGCGAATCTTGTTGGCGTCGATGCGCTCCGGATAGCTCTCGAAACCACCATCCCGAGCAGAGGCCGGCGTTTCCTGTGGCCAGCCGCCATCGATGGAATTCGGCTCGTAAGACGCACGCCCCTTGTCGATAGCGGTTCGGTGCTGCGCATCCCGCTGACCGTTATGGAACGGTGACACCGGCCGGTTGATCGGGATCTCGTGAAAGTTCGGCCCGCCGAGTCGGCTGATTTGCGTGTCGGTGTAGGAAAACAATCGACCTTGCAGCAGGGGGTCGTTGGAGAAGTCGATCCCGGGGACGATATGCCCGGGGCAGAAGGCAACCTGCTCGGTTTCGGCGAAGAAGTTGTCCGGGTTGCGATTCAGCACCATTTTGCCCAGCGGCGTGATGGGTACCAGCTCCTCTGGAATGAGCTTGGTCGGGTCAAGGATGTCGAAATCAAAGGCATGTTCGTTTTCTTCTTCGATCACCTGCACCCCCAACTCCCACTCCGGGTAATCGCCGATCTCAATCGACTCCCACAGATCACGACGGTGGAAGTCGGCATCTTTTCCCGCAAGCTTCTGCGCTTCATCCCACACCAGCGAGCAAGTGCCGGCGGTTGGCCGCCAGTGGAATTTGACGAAGCGCGACTTTCCTTCGGCGTTGATCAGCCGAAAGGTGTGCACGCCGAAGCCTTGCATGCTGCGCAGGCTTTTCGGGATCGCCCGGTCGGACATCGCCCACATCACCATGTGCGCCGACTCCGGCACCAGCGAGACGAAGTCCCAGAAGGTGTCATGGGCCGAGCCACCGGTAGGGATCTCGTTATGCGGCTCGGGTTTGACCGCGTGCACGAAGTCAGGAAACTTGATGGCGTCCTGGATGAAGAACACCGGCATGTTGTTGCCCACCAGGTCGAAATTGCCTTCGTCGGTGAAGAACTTCACGGCGAACCCTCGTACGTCGCGCACGGTATCGCCTGACCCACGCGGCCCCTGCACCGTGGAAAAACGCACGAACACCGGGGTTTTCTTCGCTGGATCCTGCAGGAAACCGGCCTTGGTCAGCACCGAGTGATTTTCATAGCTCTGGAAAAAACCATGGGCGCCAGTCCCGCGAGCATGGACGATGCGCTCGGGAATACGCTCGTGGTCAAAATGCGTGATCTTTTCACGCATGATGAAATCTTCCAGCAACGACGGCCCACGGGCTCCGGCCTTCAGGGTGTTCTGGTTGTCCGCCACCTTTACACCCTGATTGGTGCGCAAGGCCTGATCAGTGGCATCGCTACGAAATGTTTCCAGGCTCTCGAGCTTGGCGTTGGTGTTGTGGCGGTCCGGGGTGGCGGTCCCGGCCAGGGCGCTCTGGGTGGCGGCAGGCTTCTTGGTACTCATCAGGCGTGAACTCCTTGGGCGTATTCCAGTGACCTAAGTAGTGACTGGCGAGCTTCTACAGCCGTTCCTTTTTTCTGACCTTTGATCGCGTTATTGCCAAATGACAGGACAAATGCGAAATAAATGCTAAGAACCTCTATACGGACAGGCTAAAATGCGCGCCCGGCTAACCGCTGACCCTTTTCTAACGCGCCCACAAGGTTCGCTACGTGATCGAGTTTCAAAACGTCCACAAAACCTACCGCGTCGCCGGTAAGGAAATCCCCGCCCTGCATCCGACCAGTCTGACGATTGAGAACGGGCAGGTTTTCGGCTTGATCGGTCATTCCGGCGCAGGAAAAAGTACCCTGCTGCGTCTGATCAATCGCCTGGAAAACGCCAGTGGCGGCAAGATCACCGTCGACGGTGAAGAAGTCACCGCGCTCGACGCCAATGGCCTGCGCCGCTTCCGTCAGCAGGTCGGGATGATTTTCCAGCACTTCAACCTGCTGGCCTCCAAGACTGTCGCCGACAACGTTGCACTGCCACTGACTCTGGCCGGCGAGCTGTCGCGCAGCGAGATCGACTCGCGCGTGGCCGAATTGCTGGCGCGGGTCGGCTTGTCCGACCACGCGAAAAAGTACCCGGCGCAACTGTCCGGCGGGCAAAAGCAGCGTGTCGGCATTGCCCGCGCCCTGGCGACCAAACCGAAAATCCTGCTGTGTGATGAAGCCACCAGCGCCCTCGACCCGCAAACCACCGCATCGGTGCTGCAATTGCTGGCCGAGATCAACCGCGAGCTGAAACTGACCATCGTGTTGATCACCCACGAGATGGACGTGATCCGCCGGGTCTGCGATCAGGTCGCCGTGATGGACGCCGGCGTGATCGTCGAGCAAGGCTCGGTGGCCGAGGTGTTCCTGCATCCGAAACACCCGACCACCAAACGCTTCGTGCAGGAAGACGAGCAGATCGACGAAAGCGAACAGCGTGACGACTTCGCTCACGTACCAGGGCGCATTGTGCGCCTGACCTTCCAGGGCGAAGCGACCTACGCGCCTCTGCTGGGCACTGTCGCCCGCGAAACCGGTGTGGACTACAGCATCCTGGCCGGTCGTATCGACCGCATCAAAGACATCCCTTACGGGCAACTGACCCTGGCCGTGACCGGTGGTGACATGGAAGCGGCCTTTGCCCGCTTCACCGCAGCCGACGTCCACATGGAGGTGCTGCGCTAATGGAAGCCCTGACAAGTTTCTTCGCCAACATCGACTGGTTCGAAATCTGGCTGGCCACCGGCGACACCCTGCTGATGCTCGGCGGTTCGCTGTTGTTCACCGTACTGCTCGGCCTGCCGCTGGGCGTGCTGCTGTTCCTGTGCAGCCCGCGCCAGTTGCTGGAAGCCAAAGGCGTCTACGCGATGTTGTCGCTGGTGGTGAACATTCTGCGTTCGCTGCCGTTCATCATCCTGTTGATCGTAATGATTCCGTTCACCGTATTGATCACCGGCACGTCCCTCGGTGTCGCCGGTGCGATCCCGCCACTGGTGGTGGGTGCCACGCCATTCTTCGCCCGCCTGGTGGAAACCGCCCTGCGTGAAGTCGATCGCGGCATCATCGAAGCGACCCAGGCCATGGGCGCGACCACGCGACAGATCATCACCAATGCCTTGCTGCCGGAGGCTCGTCCGGGCATCTTCGCAGCGATTACGGTGACAGCCATTACACTGGTGTCCTACACGGCGATGGCCGGTGTGGTGGGCGCCGGTGGTCTCGGTGACCTGGCGATCCGTTTCGGTTACCAGCGCTTCCAGACCGATGTGATGGTGGTGACCGTGGTGTTGCTGCTGGTACTGGTCCAGGTGCTGCAAACCGTTGGCGACAAACTGGTCGTCCACTTTTCCCGTAAGTAAGACATGAGCCGGCCATTCGCTGGCAGGCGCCAAACGGGCGCCTCACAAGGAGTTAGCTGAATGAAAAAACTACTCGTCGCCTTCGCTGCTGTTGCCGCATTCTCGGCCCACGCGGCCGACACCCTGACCGTCGCGGCCACCCCGGTTCCGCACGCCGAGATCCTCGAATTCGTGAAGCCGACCCTGGCCAAAGAAGGCGTGGACCTGAAGGTCAAGGTCTTCACCGACTACATCCAGCCGAACGTGCAGGTCGCGGAAAAGCGCCTGGACGCCAACTTCTTCCAGCACCAGCCGTACCTGGATGAGTTCAACAAGGCCAAGGGCACCAACCTGGTTTCCGTGGCCGGCGTACACCTGGAACCCCTGGGCGCTTACTCCAGCAAGTACAAGACCCTCGCTGAACTGCCTGGCGGTGCCAACGTGGTGATCCCGAACGACGCCACCAACGGCGGCCGTGCGCTGTTGCTGATGGCCAAGGCCGGGCTGATCAAGCTGAAGGATTCGAACAACATCCTGTCGACCGTCAAGGACATCACCGAGAACACCAAGGACCTGAAAATCCGTGAACTGGAAGCCGCGACCATCCCGCGCGTGCTGACCCAGGTCGACCTGGCGCTGATCAACACCAACTACGCGCTGGAAGCCAAGCTTGATCCGGCCAAAGACGCACTGTTCATCGAAGGCAGCGACTCGCCGTACGTGAACATCCTGGTGGCTCGCCCGGATGACAAGGACAGCGAAGCGATGAAGAAACTGGTAGCTGCCCTGCACAGCCCGGAAGTGAAAGCCTTCATTCTCGAGAAGTACAAAGGCGCGGTAGTGCCGGCGTTCTGATCGACTGAAGCAATGAAAAAGGGCGCATCTAATGCGCCCCTTTTTTTGCCTGAAACACAGCCCCCCTGTGGGAGCGGGCTTGCTCGCGAAGACGGTGTGTCAGCCACTATCCATTTCGGCTGAGCCACCGCTTTCG